>DASVQK010000134.1:0-14102 GCA_036389105.1 Thermoleophilaceae bacterium | reverse complement strand
CAGCACGCTGTTGTGGCCGCCGAAGCCGAACGAGTTCGAGAGCGCCACGGCGCGGCCGCCGTTCCCGTTGCGGTGGCGTTCACGGCCGTTGGCGAACATCGGGCGCGACTCGTTGGGCACGTAGTCCAGGTCGAGCCCGTCCTCGCGCTGCTCGTAGTTGAGCGTCGGCGGCGCCACGCCCTCGCGCAGCGCCAGCAGCGTGGCCACGGCCTCGACCGCCCCGGCGGCGCCGATCAGGTGACCGATCGACGACTTGAGCGACGAGACCGGCACCTCCCTGGCGCGGTCACCCAGCACGACCTTCAGCGCGCGCGTCTCGCTGCGGTCGTTGGCCGGCGTGCCCGTTCCGTGCGCGTTCACGTAGTCCACGTCGTCCGGGCTCAGCCCGGCGTCGGCCAGCGCACGCTCGATGGCCAGGATCGCCCCGCGCCCCTCCGGGTGCGGCGCGACGATGTGGTGGGCGTCGTTCGTGATCCCGTAGCCCAGGATCTCGCCGAAGATCGGCGCCCCGCGCCGCTCGGCGACCTCGGCCGCCTCGAGCACCAGGATGCCGGCGCCCTCGCCCATCACGAACCCGTCGCGGCGCGCGTCGAACGGCCGCGACACGCCGTCCTCGGACAGCGCCTCCATGTTCTTGAAGGCGGCCAGCGGCAGGCGGACGATCTCCGCCTCGGCGCCGCCCACGACCATGGCGTCCGTCTCGCCCAGCCGCAGCATCCGGATGCCGTCGGTGATCGCGTCCGCTCCGCTCGAGCAGGCGGACACGACGGCGAACGCCGGGCCCTCCAGTCCGTAGCGCAGCGCCAGGATCCCCGACGCCGCGTTCGCCATCGACTTCGGGATCAGCAGGCCGGAGACGTACTCGGGCCCCTTGATCAGGGCGTCGAGGCCTTCCTCCAGCGTCCCGCTGCCGCCGTTTCCCGTTCCGATCACGCAGCCGATGCGATCCGTCGGAGCCGGCAGCTCGTCCTCCCAGCCGGCCCGCTTGAGCGCCTCGTCGGCGGCCACGATGGCGAACTGCGTGAAGCGGTCGTACCGCTTGATCTCCTTCCTCTTGAGGTACTCCGACGGATCGAAGCCATCGCAGCGGCCCAGGCCGTCCTGGATCCCGGACGCCCCCTCCCTCCAGCGCTCGTAGAGGGTGTCCGCGCCCGCGCCCAGGGGCGTGACCGCCCCCACGCCGGTGACGACGATCCGGCGGTGACTCATTCGGCGGCCTCGTCCTCGCCGGTGTCGCCCGCCAGGATCTTGGCGTGGATCATGTCGAGCACGCCTCCGAGGTCGGTCACGTCCTCGGCGTCGCTGGCCTTGATGCGGACGCCGTACTTCTGCTCCACGGCCTGGCCGATCTCGACCATGTCGAGCGAGTCCAGATCGAGCTCCTCCATCGTCGCGCTGTCGACGATCAGCTCCGGCTCGATGTCGAACTCGTCCACGAGGAGGCCCTTGACGAGGTCCTTGATCTCCTCGCGAGATACCTGTTGGGTGGCGGATGACTCCACTTGCTGCTCCTTTCGTTGCTCTCAGTGATCAGGCGGCCAGGCCGCCGTCGACGGTCAGAACGGCTCCGGTCACGTAGCTCGCCCCGGACGAGGCGAGGAACTCCACCGCCGCGGCCACCTCGTCGGGCTGCCCCAGCCGGCGCGCCGGAAGGAAGTCCACGAGGCCCGTGTCCATCCCCTCAATGAAGCCGGTCTCGATCAGGCCGGGGGCCACGACGTTGGCGGTCACGTTGCGGCGGGCCACCTCCGCGGCAACGGTCTTGGTGGCCGCGATCAGCCCGGCCTTCGAGGCCGCGTAGTTCACCTGGCCGGGGTTGGCGCGCAGCGCGACGACGGAGGAGATGTTCACGATCCGGCCCCAGCGGGCGCGCATCATCCTCCCGAGGGCTCGGCGCATGCACCAGTAGGCCGCCGAGAGGTTGGTGTCGATCACCTTGTTCCAGTCGTCGTCCTCGAGCTGCATGGACAGGCCGTCCACGCGCAGGCCGGCGTTGTTCACCAGCACCCCCACGTGGTCGAAGCGCTTCTCGAGCTCGGCGAAGACGGCCTCCATCTCCTCGGGGCTCGACACGTCGCCCTGCACCGCCGCCGCCTCGCCGCCGGCCGCCTCGATCTGGCTCGCCACCGACTCCGCCCCGTCGCGGTCGGCCCGGTAGTTGACCGCGACGGGCATGCCGTTGCCGCCCAGCCGCAGCGCGATCGCCGCGCCGATCCCGCGCGATGCGCCGGTGATCAGCGCGCAGCCCGACGCCTCGCCCCTAGCCACGTTCCGGCCTCATCGCGTCGCCAGCAGCGCCCGGGCGTGCACGGTCAGGTCCTCGTCCGACTTGGGCTCGGGCGAGCCCACGATGGCGTTCACCAGCCGCTGGAGCACCTGCGACGGCCCCACCTCCACGAAGCGCTCGGCGCCCTCTCCGGCGATCGCCTCGATCGTCTCCACCCAGCGGACGGGGTGGAGCAGGCTGTCGGCCAGCTCGCTGGCGGGATCGGTCATCGGCCGGGCGCTGATCCCCGAGAAGACCACGCTGCGGGGCTCGCGGAAGCGGACCTCGCGCAGCGCCGCGCGGAACGGCTCGACCGCCGACGCCATCAGCGGCGAGTGGAAGGCGCCCGCCACCCGCAGCACCGTGCAGCGCACGCGCTCCTCGCGCAGCCGCAGCCGCGCGCGCTCCAGCTCCTCCGCGCCTCCCGACAGCACCACCTGCCGGCGCCCGTTGTGGTTGCCCACCACCACTCCGCACTCGTGCGCGATCGCCTCGATCTCGTCGAGCTGCGCCTTCACGGCCATCATCCCGCAGCCGGGGTGCTCGTCGGATGCCGCCTGCATCAGCGCGCCGCGGCGGGCCGCGAGCCGGACGGCGTCGTGCTCGTCCAGGCTGCCGGCGGCCACCAGCGCGGTCAGCTCGCCCAGCGAGTGGCCGGTCACGAAGCCCGCCGTCGGGCGGCCCAGAGCGTGCCAGTAGGCGATGCTCACCGCGACGATCGCGGGCTGGCAGGCGGCCGTCGAGCTCTCGGCGTCCGCGAAGCAGTCCGACTCCGTCGCCTCGGCCAGCGTCTCGAGCAGGCTCGGACGCCATTCCGCCACCACCCCGCGCATGCCGTCCTCGTGGCTTCCCTGGCCAGGGAAGACGAGGGCGACGCGGGTCAGGTCTCCGATGCCGACAGCCATCTCACCCCCTCGCTCCCTGTTTGCGCCCGCAAGCTACCTGAGGTCAAAAGCCTTTACAAAAACCGCACTGAGAGGCGCCCGTCACTCGATCGCCTCGCCCAGTCCCATGTAGCGCAGGCGGCTCTCCTGGGTGTCGTTGGACCAGGTGAGCGCCGCTTCGAGCCGCTCCTCCGCGGTCGTGTCCACCAGGCGCCTGCCGTCCCACACCTCGTAGTCGCCGACCAGCTCCGCGTGCTGCTCCAGGCCCTCCTGGAACAGCACCTCGCGCCGGAGGATCACCTCCGGGGCGGGCAGCTCCTGCCACAGGGCGCGGCCGGTCTTGATCAGCTCCAGCACGCGCTCCTTGTCGTGCGGGTGGTCGTCCAGGTGCTTCCTCACCACCCAGCTGCCCACCGACAGGTGGCGGATCTCGTCGATGTTCGCGCCGCGCTCGATGTCCGCGGCCGCGGGGTCCAGCGGCCGCCACTTGCGCTCGGACAGCTCGGCGAACGGCGCCAGCACGCCCTCCACCAGGATCGTCAGGATCACCACGCCGCCCACGAAGTTCTTGGTGCGGATCCAGCGCAGGTCCGGCACGTCCTCCAGCTTCAGCGTGTCCGGGTCGCCGCTCCCGTGACTCAGCACCTCCGCGAACGCGTGCAGCGCCGGGCGCTCGCTGAACTCGCTGAGCGGGTCCAGCACCCGGGCCCGGTCCTCGCCGGAGACGCGCTCCATCGTCTCGAACAGCTCGTCCGCGGCCACGCCCAGCTCCACGATGTGGGTGCGGAAGACCAGCGAGTGGCGCGCCTCGTCCAAGAGCTGCGTGGAGAAGAACTCCATCGTGTCGATGTCCGGGGCGTTGACCACGAGGTATGAGATGAGGCGAGTGGCCGCCTCCTCCGCCATCGAGCGGAACGCCATCTCGTCGATCAGCGCGTCGCGCAGCGGACCCGGCTCGAGCATGTGGGGCGGCGTCTCCGCCTCGGGGCGGTGGCCGTGCACCAGGCCGCGCAGCGTGCCCTGCGTGACGTTCGCGAGCCAGTACTCGAGGTTGCAGTGCGACGGCGACAGCTCGATGTCGGTCGCGCCGTCCAGCACGCGGGGCGCGCGATCGAAGTCCACCTCGCGCGGCAGCTCGTGTTGGCCGGCTTCCATCAGCGGAGGGGGGAGGATTCGAACCTCCGGCCGGCCGTTAGGCCGACGCGACCGCTAGGGCCGCTGCGATCAACCGCTCTGCCACCCCTCCGGGAGTCGCGAAGTGTCCTCATGACGCGACCGGTTCTCAAATCGTGCGGGTGACCCGCATCCACTGCCAGATCGCGCCCGGGCTCACGTTGCCCTGCCACGCGATGTACTCCGGCACGACCGCCTGCGGCGCCCACTTGAGCTTGAACTCGACCTGCGTCTGGGCCGGGTAGACGAACCCGGCGCGCTCGCCGACGAGCTTGTGGATCACGCGCGCGACCGGGTTGAACCCCTCCACCTCGTGCTCGCGCTGGAGGCCCACGAACGGCGTGAGTCCCAGGTGCAGCCAGCGGCAGCCCTCCTCCTGGAGCTTCTCGAGCGCGGTGTGGAAGATCAGCTCGACCGTGCCGGGCGGGGCGTCGGGGCTCCGGCGGGTCAGGTCGTACAGCCACCCCGGCCGTTCGCCGTACGCGGGCGAGTAGGTCACGTAGCCCGCCACGCGTCCCTCGTGCCGGGCCACGAACAGCCGCCTGAGCGCGTCGCCGCGGCCGCCGCGCTGGCCCACCATGAACTCGAGCTGCTTCACGAGCCTCCCCTTGGCCCGCAGCCAATCCGCGTCGATCGCGTCGAGCCCCGCCGCGATCTCGGGGTCGGACCGCCGCTCGGGCTCCACCTCCTCGACCGTCACCCCGAGCCGCTTCGAGCGCTTCAGCTTGTTGCGCAGCTTCATGAAGCGCGTGCCGCGGAGCGTGAAGTCCTCGAGGTCGATCGTGTACGAGGTGCCGAACTCGTTCACCGTGAAGCCGCTCTGCGCGTACAGCTCGGCGTCCTCGCGCAGCAGCTGGAGGGCGCTGATCTTGCGTCCCTCCGCCTTGGCCCAGCGCTTGAACGACTGGAGCAGCCGCTCCTTGTCCTCCGGCGCCGCGAACGGGCCGCAGAGCTGGAACACGTGCCCGCGGCCGCCGGTCCGGTACGCGATCGCGCCGTCGATCGCGGGGTCGATGTAGTGCTCGGTCCCGTCGTTGAACGTCAGGAACGCGCTCGGGTGGCTCGACCGCTCGCGCAGCAGGTCCGCCACCCGGCGATCGCGCTCGCCGAGGCCGGCCGCGGACGCGGCCGACGTGTCCGGCGCGGTGACGGTCACCGCGCTCCGACCGGCTCCGAGGGCGCCGCCGCCGCGGACGAGCGCTCGGCCCCCGCCGCCTGTGGCGGGCTCTCGTCGAACTCCCACCACGGCCGCTCGACGTCCTCCATCACCGTGGCCCACGCGGGGTGCGGCACGTCGGGCTCGAAGTGCACCTGCGGCATCTTGTAGATGTTCCCGAAGATCGAGCGGTCGCCGAACAGGTGGATCGGGATGGCCATCAGCGCCCAGTCCGGGCCGTGGATGAGCGCGTACAGGCCGCCCACCGCGCCGGCGGTCCAGGGGCTGTGCAGCACGTTGTAGGTGCGCGCGTACCAGAGCGGCACGCGGTGGTCCTTCGCCCTGCGGTAGGCGATGGCCCCCGGCAGGTAGCCGATCGTGTCGGGGTAGGCGAACAGGAGGACCGCGGCCACCCAGTCGATGCCGTCCGGCACGTGCATCGCGAACAGCGCGATCGACACCACGAGCCCGAAGAAGTACTCGGAGCGCAGCGCCCAGTAGGTGCGCTTGGTGCAGTAGCGGTTTACAGGGTCCACGTGGGCCTCCCGTCGTTCGTGGATGTCATCTCAAGAGCCAGCCGTCCTCCGGCTGCGGGTCCTGCTCGGCCGGCGGTCGGGTCCGGCGGTCGATGTCGGACCAGATCAGCAGGTCCTCGTCCGAGAGCGGCGGCTCCTCGTAGGGCGCCTCGGGCACGTCGTGCCCCGCCGCCCGGTGTATGCGGGTCACCATCTCGCGGCTGATCGTGTGCAGTCGCGACACGCTCGTGTGGATGTGCTCGTACAGCTCCGGCTTGGACATCTCCTCGAGCGGCCGGGTGAAGAGGTGCTCGATCAGGTGGTCGCTGCCCACGGGCACCCCGGCCGCCCGGATGTCCCAGCCCTTCGTGCCCCAGTCGCGGAACTGCTTCTGCATGAACGCGTTGATCTGCGAGTTGACTATCAGGGCGGGCTGCACGGAGCGCACGAACTCGGGGTCCCTGATCGCCATGTTGCGGAACAGGTTGAGCAGGATGCTGAAGTAGCTGGCGTTGTCCCAGAGGAACTTGGCGCCGGTGGCCTGCGGGTTGCCGTACACCGCCAGCTGGCCGGGGAAGACGTCGATGCCCAGCTGCACGATGCCCAGCAGCGAGCGGTTGTGGCTCTTCACGCGCTGGCTGTGGTCGCGCCCGGACTCGCCGTCCAGCTCGCGGCCGATCAGGTCGATGGCCAGCGTGTTGGCGATCGCGCCCAGGTCGTGCCCTGTCGAGTAGAGCGGGTCCAGGAACACCGCGCCCTCGCCGGTCAGGCACCAGCGGTGCCGTGAGAACGCCCGCGTGCAGCTGTGCGCGAAGCGCTTGCGCTTCATGAAGTCCATCAGCTCGCTCTCGTGCTGGGGCAGCTTGGACGCCAGCTGCGGCTCGGCCTCGTAGAGCCACTCGAGCAGCGCGTCGTAGCGGCGGATGCGCTCGAACGGGATGAAGCGCGGGTCGGCCACCACGCCGACGCTGCACGAGCCCGAGCCCAGGTTGATCACCCAGATCCAGTAGCCCGGCCCCACGAACGAGGTGGTGCTCTTCCAGCGCGTCCCGGACGGCACCTGGGCGCGCCACGCCGGGTCGTCGGACCACTCGTCGATCAGGAGGTTCTCGCGCGTCCGGAACCAGCTCGAGTTGGCGTCGATCGGCAGGTCGATCTGCACGCCCAGCTTGCGGCGCAGGAACGCCTGGCGGCCGGTTGCGTCGATGACCCAGCGGGCGCGCAGGTCGCGCGTCGACCCGTTGCGCCCGGTCGCGATCGTGTGGCCGTCGGCGTTCAGGTCCACGTCCGAGACGTGCGTCCCGTCGCGGAAGTCGATCCCGGAGTCGGAGCACAGCCCGGCCAGGTGGTTCTCGATGGCGCCGCGATCGAGGTGGAAGTTGGCCAGCGGCGAGTAGCGGATCAGCCCGAACTCGATCCGGCGCGTGATGTCCGTGTTCTCGCCGTTCGAGCAGAACCAGCGCAGGCCCATCTTGCGCAGGTGGGTCTCCTGGAGGTAGCTCTCCAGGCCCATCACGTCCTTCATGTAGTGGGCGCCCACCTCGGCGATGGACTCGCCCACCTTGTAGGCCGTGTCGGGCACGGGGTGCTCGCGCTTCTCGAGCACCACGATGCTGGTCTTGGGGCGCTCGGCCTTCAGCTGGAGCGCAGCCGTGAGCCCGGAGACTCCGCCTCCGAGCACCGCCACGTCGTAGTCGTGCCCCGCCAAACCGGTCGCGAAGTTACGCCGCGGCCCCGGGCCAGTCAATTTCCCCCCGCCGGCGGACCCGTGCGACGCTGCCGCGATCGACGCCTTCCGGACCCCCGACGAGCGCTTCGCCGACCTGCCCGGCTTCCCGTACGAGCCGCGCTACCGCGACTGGCGGGGGCTGCGGCTGGCGCACGTGGACGAGGGGGACGGGCCGCCGGTGGTGATGCTGCACGGGCAGCCGACCTGGTCGTACCTCTTCCGCAAGGTCATGCCTCCGCTCCTCGGCGCCGGCCACCGCTGCGTGGCGCCCGACCTGCCGGGCTTCGGGCGAAGCGACAAGCCGACCGACGACGGCTGGTACTCGATCGACCGCCACACCGAGGCGGTGGCCTCGCTGCTGGAGGACCTCGACCTGCGCGACGTCACGCTCCTGATGCACGACTGGGGCGGGCCGCTGGGGCTGCGCGTGGCGACGGCGTACGCGCCCGAGCGCATCGCGCGCCTGGTCGTGATGGACAGCGTCCTGACCGGGGAGCAGGACCTGGGCGACTACTGGCGCAACTTCCGCGACCTGGTGGCCGCGCGCCCGCACCTGCCGGTGGGGCGGATCGTGCGCCTGGGCTGCCGGCACCGCCCGCCGCGCGAGGTGGCGGCCGCCTACGACGCGCCGTTCCCGGACGGCGGCGCGCAGGCGGGGGTGCGCGCGTTCCCCAACCTGATCCCGTTCGGGCCCGACGAGCCCGGCGCGGACGCCATCCGGTCGATGGTGGACGCGCTGCGCGGCGAGACCCGGCCCACGCTCCTGCTCTGGGCCGAGGCCGACCCGATCTTCCCGCGCGAGCGGTTCGCCGCCCAGCTCGTCGAGCTGATCCCAAGCGCGGGCGGACGGCTCGACGTGGTCGAGGACGCCGGCCACTTCCTCCAGGAGGATCAGGGCGAGTTGATCGGCGCGACCGTGGCCGCCTGGCTCGACTCCTCGAGCTGACGCAGCACGGCCCGCCCGGCCTCGCCGCCCGACGAGAACGCCGCCTCGTGCGACGCGATCAGGTCGGGCCCCAGCTGCTTCGAGTGGAAGTACGAGCCGCACAGCTTCACGCGACCGCCCTCGTTCACCTCGTAGATCTCCTGCTGGAGGTCGCGCACCTCCACGCTGATCACGGGATGCGTGTAGGGGATCTCGCGCACGATCGCGTCGCGGGCGATCGGCACCGGGCAGTCCAGCGTGAGGAAGTAGTCGCGCTCCGCCTCGAACCCCTGGAGCTTGTTCATCCACCACACCACGTAGGTCCTTATCCGGCCGTCCCGCACCACGCGGCCGTAGTTCCAGCTCTGCCAGCGCGAGCGGTCGGGCGGCAGCACCGACGGGTCGCTGTGCAGGGTCGCCGTGGAAGGGGCGTAGCGCACCGACGACAGGACCCGCCGCGCCAAGTCGCCGGGCTCCTCGAGGATCGCCAGCGCCTGGTCGGCGTGCGTGGCCACCACGGCGGCGTCGAAGCGCTCGGCGCCGCCGCCCGCGGTGTCGACCTCCACCCCGTCGGGCAGCTCGCGCACCGCGGTCACCTCGGTGCTCAGCCGCAGCTCGGGGTCGATCTCCTCGAGCGCGCGGCCCACGTAGCGCCGGCTGCCGTCGGACACGGTCTTCCAGTCGATCTCCCGGCCGCCCAGGCCGCCCGGGTCGTGCGTCATGAAGAAACCGATCACCGTCGAAGCCGGCATCTCCCAGATCAGCTCGGCCGGCACCGACCAGACCGCCGACCCCAGCAGGATCACGTAGCTGTACTTGAAGTCCTCCGAGTAGCCGCCCGCCTCCAGGTACTCGCCCATCGGCACGTTGGTGCGGCCGCGGACGTAGTCGCGCTGGCCGCGCCGGTGGAAGCGCCGCGCCTCGCGCCAGATGTTGACGAACTGCTCGGGGTAGCGGGCGCGCACCTCCTCCTTGCCCAGGTCCAGCTCCGCCGTGCCGTACTGGAGGCCGGAGTCCATGTCGAAGAAGTTGAAGCCGCCGCTGTGGTCGAGCGACTCCACCCCCAGCTCCTCGAAGAACGCGGAGAGCTGCGGGTAGGTGCGCCTGTTGAAGACGATGAAGCCGGTGTCGATCCCCAGGTCGCGGCCGCCGTCCCGCACGCCCACGGTGTTGGCGTGGCCGCCCGGGCGCTCGTCACGCTCGAAGATCGTCAGCTCGGTGCGGCCGCGCAGCTCGTAGGCGGCGGAGATGCCGGACACGCCGGCGCCGACAATCGCGACACGCGGGCGGCTCAACGCGCCGGGCCTACGCCGCCGTTAGGCTGGGCGCCGGATGGACGTGCCACGTCACGTCCGTGTCGTCCTTGAGCGCGAACGGCTGGCCGTTGCCGTCGTACTCGCCCCACTCGAGCAGCTGCTCGTCTCCCAGCGGCACCGCCTCGAAGGGGTCGTCGGGCACCGGCCGGCCCGCGGCCTCGCAGAAGCGGATCGTCATCTCGCGCGTCAGGGAGTGCAGCCGCGCGATGCTGCGCGCGATGTGCGCCCTGAGCCCGTCCTTCGACAGCTCCTTGGTGGCCGTGAAGAAGAGGTCGTTCCACAGCTCGTCGCGCCCCACCGGCACGCCGGCCGCCCGGATGTCCCAGTCGTCGCGTGCCCAGGTGCGGAAGCTCTCCTGCATGTAGAAGTTCATCTGCGTGTTCAGCGCCAGCTGGTCCTGGATCGACTTGCCGAACGCCGGGTCGGTCAGCAGGCCGTTCTTGAACAGGTTGAGCAGCACGCTGAAGTAGCTCGCGTTGTCCCACACGAACTTGGCGCCGGCCACCTGCGGCTCGCGGTACACCACCAGCTGGCCCTCGAACAGCGGCGCGGCGAACGTCAGGAGGCCCACCATCGTGCGGTTGTGCGCGCGCACCTGGGCGCGCATCTCGGACTCGTCCGCGCCGTCGAGGCCGCGCGAGATCAGGTCGGCGGCCAGCGTGTTGCCGACGGCCGTGAAGTCGAGCCCGGTCGAGTACAGCGGGTCCACGAAGCAGGCGGCCTCGCCGGTCAGGCACCAGCGGTCGCGGGAGAACGCGCGCGTGCACCCGTAGGAGAAGCGCATGCGCTTGCGGAAGTCCATCAGCTCGTCCTCGCCGTCCGGCAGGTACGACGCCAGCTGGGGCTCCTTCTCGCGCAGGAACTCGATCACCGCGTCGTAGCGGCGGATGCGATCGAACGGCACGTAGCGCGGGTCGGCCACCACGCCGACGCTGCACGAGCCCGAGCCGAGGTTGATCACCCAGACCCAGTAGCCCTCGCCGATGAACGAGATGGTGCTCTTCCAGCGCGTGCCGGTGGGCACCTGCTCCCGCCAGGCGGGGTCGTCCGACCACTCGTCGATGCAGATCTGGTACGGGATCCGGAACCACGACGCGTTCGCGTCGATCGGCAGGTTCAGGCCCAGGTCGAGCTTGCGCCGCAGCATCGCCGCGCGCCCGGTGGAGTCGATCACCCAGTCCGCGGTCAGCTGCTGCTTCCTGCCGTCGCGCTCGAGGAAGACGGTGTGCCCCTCGCGGGCGAACTCGACGTCCGACACGCGCGAGCCGTCCAGCACCTCCACGCCGCGCTCGCGCGCGAGCTCGGTCATGTGGTTCTCGAGCCCGCCGCGATCGACGTGGAAGTTGTAGAGCGGCGAGTACTTGCGCGAGCCGAACTCGACCCGGCGCGTGATGTCGTCGTTGTCGCCGCTCGAGCAGAACCAGCGCAGCCCCATCTTGCGGTGCTGGTGCTCCTTCAGGTAGTCCTCGAGCCCGAGCACGTCCTTCAGGTAGATCGCGGCCACCTCGGCCACCGACTCGCCTACCTTGATCGCGGTCTCCTCCACCGGGTGCTTCTGCTTCTCGATCACGGCGATCCGCGTCTGCGGCCGCTCCTGCCCCAGCTGGAGCGCGGCGGTGAGGCCGGCTATCCCGCCCCCGAGAACTGCGACTTCGTAGTCGTTCCCCTGCGGCATTCCCGGAACACCTCGCTGATCGATCGACTCGGTACCGACGCGCGCGAAGTCAACCGGGTTGATGGACCTAAATCAACCATGTGAAAAGCTGTCGCCGGATGGAGGTCTACCGCACGCCGGAGCAGCGGTTCGCCGATCTGGAGGGGTTTCCGTACGAGCCGAGCTACCGCGAGTGGGAGGGCCTGAGGCTCGCTCACCTGGATGAGGGGGACGGCCGGACGGTGGTGATGCTGCACGGTCAGCCCACCTGGTCGTTCATGTTCCGGAAGGTCATGCGGCCGCTCCTGGCCGCCGGGTGCCGCTGCGTCGTGCCCGATTTGCCAGGGTTCGGCCGCAGCGACAAGCCGGTCGACCACGACTGGTACTCGTACGACCGCCTGACGGCGGCCCTGCGGTCGCTCTTCGAGGACCTGGACTTGCGCGACGTCACACTCCTGATGCACGACTGGGGCGGACCGCTCGGCGCTCGCCTGGCCGGCACGGAGGTGCCGGAGCGCATCGACCGCCTGGTCGCGATGGACACGTTCGCGCTGACGGGCGACCAGAAGATGGGTGAGGGCTGGGAGTGGTTCCGCGACCTGGTCGCCTCGCGGCCCGACTTCCCGGTCGGGCGGATGGTGCGCAGCGGCTGCAAGCCGCGGCCCCCGCGCGAGATCGCCGCGGCCTACGACGCGCCGTTCCCGGAGGAGCGCGCCAAGGCCGGGGTCCGCGCGCTGCCGCGGCTGATCCCCCTGTCGCCGGACGACCCCGGCGCGGCCGAGGGCCGCGCCGCCGTGGAGGCGCTCAGGGGCGACACCCGCCCGGCGCTCCTGTTCTGGGCCGAGGACGACCCGATCTTCCCGTTCGCCGACGTGGGGCATCAGCTGCGCGAGCTGTTCCCGAACGGCGGCGAGCCGACCGTGATCGAGGGGTCGGGCCACTTCCTGCCGGAGGACCAGGGCGAGCGCATCGGCACCGCCGTGGCCGAGTGGCTCGAGTGCTGACGCGGCTGAGCCAGCTGGCGATCAGGCGGCCGGTGCTGATCGCCGCCATCTGGTGGTCGGCGGTGGGCGTCTTCGCGGTCATCGGCCTGGGCGTCGGCGACCGTCTCCACCGCACCGGGCTCGGCATCCCGGGCACTCCCGCCGACAACGCGGGCAAGCTCGAGGAGAAGCACTTCGGACCGCGCTGGCCGGTCGCGGTGGTGCTCGACGGACCGCCGGGCGCCGTCGAGGCGCAGGGCCCGGTCGTCACCCGGGCGCTCGACCGCGTGCGCGGCGTCACCGTCTTCGGCCCCTGGTCCGGCGCGGGAGGACGTTCGACCGCCGCGCTGCGGCCCAAGCCCGGCCGGGCGCTCGTGATCGCGACCGTGCACCGGCGGTTCGAGCAGGCCAGCAAGGAGACCGACCCCGCTCTGCGCAAGGCGCTGGACGCGGCGGCGCACGCTCCGGTCGAGGCGCGCCTGGCCGGGGTGATCGACGCCGCCGACGCGATCAACGACGAGACGGTGTCGGCCATCGAGCGCGCGGAGATCGTCGCCGGGCCGATCCTCCTGATCGTCCTGCTGCTGGTGCTCGGCACGCCGGTCGCCGCCCTCATCCCGCTCGCGCTCGGCGGCTCGGTGGTGGCCTTCAGCACCGGCGTGCTCGACATCATCAACCGGTTCACGCCCCTCGACGCCATCGCGCTCAACCTCGCGTCGATGATGGGCCTGGCCCTGGGGGTGGACTACGCGCTGCTCACCGTCGCGCGCTTCCGACGCGAGAAGGCGGATGGGGCGGGGGTCGAGGAGGCGGCCACGGTGGCGCTCGCCACCGCCGGCCGCACGGTGCGCTTCGCGGGGCTCGTGCTGGCGGTGGCGATGACCACGGCGCTCGTGCTCGCGCCCGGGGGAATCCTCACGTCGGGCTCCGTCGGCACGCTCACCGCGGTGGGCATCAGCCTGCTGTCGTCCTACACGGTGCTGCCCGCCGCGCTCGTGTTCTGGGACAAGCACCTCGAGCGCTGGCGGATCGTGCCGGGCGCCGCGAACAGCGAGCGCTGGGGGCAGCGGGCGTTCGCGCTCATCCGGCGCCCCGGCCTGGCGGCGGCGGTCGTGGCGCTGGGGCTCCTGGCGCTCGCCGCGCCGGCCCTCGGAATCGTCAGCGGCCCGCCCGACACGGACGTCCTGCCGCCCGGCACGCCGGCGCGGGAGGACTTCAGGGTCATCCGCAAGGAGTTCGGCCGCGGCTGGGGCGCGCCGTTCCAGGTCACCGTGGTCGTCCCGAAGGGCACGGTCACGGAGGGGCTCCGGCTCCGCGCGCTGTCGGACTTCGAGCGCCGCCTGAACCGCGAGCCGCTCGTGGAGACCGCATTCGGTCCCGGCGCCATCGAGCCGCGCACCGTGGCCCTGCGCGCCGTGCCGGCGCGCCTGGCGCGGGCGTCCGGCCAGCTCAGGTCCGGGCTGGGCGGCCTCAAGCGCCTGGACGCCGGCCTCACGCAGGC
>DASVQK010000133.1:0-7140 GCA_036389105.1 Thermoleophilaceae bacterium | reverse complement strand
CGAAGAAGGTGGCGCCGAAGAGCGTGTCGGGTCGCGTGGTGAAGACGTCGTAGTCCACGTCCAGCTTCGGACAGCGGAAAGCAACCTCGGCGCCCTCGGAGCGGCCGATCCAGTTGCGCTGCATGGTGACCACGTGTGGCGGCCACTCGACCGTGGCCAGGTCGTCCAGCAGGCGGTCGGCGTAGTCGGTGATCTTGAAGAACCACTGCTCGAGCTGGCGCGCCTCGACGGGCGTGCCGCAGCGCTCGCAGCGCCCGTCCACCACCTGCTCGTTGGCGAGGACCGTGGCGTCCCTGGGGCACCAGTTGACGGCGGCCTCGCCGCGGTACGCCAGGCCGCGCTCCAGGAGGCGCAGGAAGATCCACTGCGTCCAGCGGTAGTAGCGCGGCTCGTGGGTCCCGAACTCCCGCGTCCAGTCGATCGACACCCCCCACTCGCGGAACTGGCGCCGGAACTCCTCGATGGAGGCGCTGGTGGAGTCGCGCGGGTGCTGGCCGGTCTTGATGGCGTGGTTCTCGGCGGGCAGGCCGAAGGCGTCGTAGCCCATCGGGTGCAGCACGCGGCGGCCGTTGCGGCGCTGGAAGTGGGCGATCGCGTCGCCCACCGAGTACACCTTCAGGTGGCCCATGTGCGGCTCGCCGGACGGATACGGCAGCATCTCGAGCACGTACAGGGCGTCCTCGCGGGCGGTGGGGTCGTTGGCCACCTCCCAGGTCCGCTCCTCGGCCCAGACCTCCTGCCACCTGCGCTCGATCGATTTCGGGTCGTAGCGGTCCACCGCGGCCAACGTTACCGGCGCCACTTTCCGTCCCCCTACTCTGGGACCATCGCCATGGCTATGAGCGCGCGCGAACCGCTGTCGGCCGCAGAGATCGCCGCCGGGCAGGTCGCGGCCATCGTCACCGCGGCCGAGCAGGCGGCCAACGACATCCAGGCGAACGCCGAGCGCGAGGCCCGCGAGCGCGAGCGCGAGGCCGACCGCGAGGTCAAGAAGATCCGCCAGGAAGCCGAGGAGGAGCTCGCCAAGCTCAGGGAGGACGCGCAGGCCGAGGCGATCAAGATCAACGAGATCGCGCGCAAGGAAGCCGACGACCACATCGCCCGCGCCCAGCAGGCCGCCGACCAGGCGCTCGACGAGGCGCAGGCCATCTCCTCCGGGCTCCGCCAGCTCGGCTCGTCGCTCGAGGGCCAGGCCGAGCGCATCCTGCGCGACGTGCAGGCGGGGCACCGGCGGCTGATGGACGCGCTGCGCGTGGACCCGGTCAAGCGCGATACCCCGCAGGGGGGCACAGGCGAGCCGCGCGGCGGGGGCGACGGCGAGCCGGGCCGCGGACGCGGGCCGGGCGGCGGGGGAAACCCACTGGCGGACATCGACCTGCCGCGCTGGGTGGGCCGCGAGCCCTGAGCGCTCGCGAGCTCCCGCTGCTAGACGGACCTCTCAGCGACGGCGAGGTCGCGGTGCGTGAGTGGACCGACGAGGACTCGAGCGAGATCGTCGCGATGCTGGACAGCCGGGAGATCACGCGCTGGACGCGGATCCCGTACCCGTACGCGGAGAGCGACGAGCGGGAGTTCCGCGTTGCCGCGGCCGCCAGCCGCGCCGCCGGAGAGGCGGCGTCCTTCGCGATCGCGTCCGCCACGGGCAACCATGGCCTGCTTGGCTCGATCGGTCTGCGCATCCTGTCCTGGCCGGACCGGCGCGGCGAGCTGGGCTACTACGTCCGCGAGTCCGCCTGGGGGCGCGGCATCGCGCCTCGCGCGGTGCGGCTGGTCAGCGGATGGGGATTCCAGCGCCTCGGGTTGGAGCGCCTGGAGATCCACGTGGACCCGCGCAACCCGCGTTCGCAGCGGGTGGCGGAGAAGGCGGGCTTTACTCGGGAGGGGGTGCTGCGGTCCTACACGCGGATCGGGGAGGGCGCCCGCGTGGACATGGCGTGCTACTCGCTGCTGCCGGAGGAGCTCTAGCCGGCCGGCCGAGCCCTAGGCCGCCAGCGACTGCAGCTCGCGCTCCTCGGCGAGCTTGCGCAGGGCGCGCCGCTCCAGCTTGCGCACGCCCTCGGCCGACAGGCCCATCCGCTTTGCCACCTCGCGCAGCGTCATGGGCTCGCGGCCGCCCAGCCCGAAGCGGAGCACGATCACCTGACGGCCGTTCTCGTCGAGCCGCTCCAGGGCGCGGCGGATCGACTCCTCCTCGAGCTCCACCGCCACCTCCTCGAGCGGCGACGGCGCGTCCGAGGGCAGCAGCGAGCCCAGCTCGGCCTCGCCCTCCCCGCCCACGGGCGTCTCGAGGCTGACCGGCAGCCGCTCGGCGGCGCGCAGCTCCTCCACGTGGCCGGGGCTGACGTCGAGGGCCCTGGCCAGCTCCTCGATCGTCGGCTCGCGCCCCAGCTCGCCGAGCAGCTTGCGCTCGACGGCGCGCAGCCTGGTGAGCTCCTGCCCGATGTGCACCGGGATCCGGATCGTGCGCGAGTGGTGCTGGAGCCCCCGCTGCATCGCCTGGCGGATCCACCAGGTGGCGTAGGTGGAGAACTTGAAGCCGCGCCGGTGGTCGAACTTCTCCACCGCCCGGATCAGGCCGAGGATCCCCTCCTGGATCAGGTCGAGGAACGGCAGCCCCAGCCCGCGGTAGCGCTTGGCGTTCGACACGACCAGGCGAAGGTTGGCCTCGATCATCCGATCCTTGGCGGCCTGGTCGCCGCGCTCGATGCGCTTGGCCAGGTCGACCTCCTGCTGCGCGGTCAGGAGCGGCCGCTGCGAGATGTCGCGCAGGAAGAGCTGGAGCGAGTCGCTCGTGGCGTCGGCCACCACGTCGTGCGTGTAGCCGTTCTCCGGCGTGGCGGGCCGGCTGCAGTTGTCCGCGAGCTCGATGCCACGCCGCTGCGCCTCGCGGTACATGGCCTCGATGCGCTCCTCGTCGATGTCCAGTCCCTCCACCGCCTCGGCGACGTCCGAGAACTCGAGGCAGCCCGATTCCTCCGCGCGGCGGAGGAGGTCGTCGATCGTCCGCTCGATCACCGGCTCGCTCATCGACGCTCAGCATACGCCGCTCGCGGCGGCCTCAATCCGCCGGTCGCGAACAGCCCGCATACGGGCCACTCCGGCCACCCCGTTGGAAGGACCTCAGCCCTCCGGACGGGCGATTCGAGCCGTGTTCCGAGGTCGATCCGACTCGGCTCGCGCCCGCGCGAGCGCGGGTAGGATCCGCTCCGTGGCGGATTCAGACAGGCCTGCGGGGGGCCACGAGCGCGACCTGACCCGGCGCACGCTGATCGGCGGGGCCGCCGCCGGGGCGGCCGGCGCGGCGCTGCCCGGGGTGGCCGAGGCCAAGCGCCGCAAGCCGAGGGACGAGCACAGGCGCAAGCGCACCCGGAGGGCCGACGTGATCGTGGTCGGCGCCGGTCTGGCGGGCCTGGCCGCCGCGAGCGCGGTGATGGCGGCGGGCCGCTCCGTGGTGCTGCTCGAGGCGCGCAGGCGCGTCGGCGGACGCACGCTCAACGCGACCCTGCCCGGCGGCGACGCGATCGAGATCGGCGGCCAGTGGATCGGGCCGACGCAGGACCGGATGATCGCGCTGGGCAAGGAGCTCGGCGTCGCGACCTACAAGACCTACAACAGCGGCAACAACCTCTACTACCGCAACGGCAGCCTCACGCCGTTCAGCTCTTCCGGCCCGCTCGGGCCGATCCCGCCCGACCCGACGGGGGCCGTGGAGGCCGAGAAGGCGATCGTCGACATGAACGACCAGGCCCTCCGGGTCCCGCGCGAAAAGCCGTGGGAAGCGCCGGGCGCGGCCGACCTCGACGGCCAGACCTTCGAGACCTACAAGAAGGCCCAGGCCCAGACCGACAACGGCCGCTTCCTGCTCGACGTCGGCATCGAGGCCGTGTTCGCCACCGAGCCGCGCGACCTGTCGCTCCTGTGGGTCCTCTTCTACATCGCCTCGGCCGGGAACGAGAGCACGCCGGGCACGTTCGAGCGGCTGATCAACACCGCCGGCGGGGCGCAGGAGAGCCGCTTCGTGGGCGGCTCGCAGCTGATCTCGATCGAGATGGCCAAGCGCCTGGGCAAGCGCGTGGTGCTGGGATCGCCGGTGCGCAAGATCGCCCAGACCAGCCGCGGCGCGACCGTGCAGTCGGACAAGCTCATCGTGAAGGGCAAGCGCGTGATCGTGGCCATGGCCCCCGCGCTGACCGCCGGGATCTACTACGAGCCGGACCTGCCGTCCGCCCGCGCGCAGCTGACTCAGCGCTGGCCGCAGGGCTCCGTGATCAAGTGCGAGGCGGTGTACGACCGGCCGTTCTGGCGCGACGACGGTTACACCGGCCAGGTTGTGAGCGACGCGAGCCCGGTTCGGATCACCTTCGACAACACGCCGCCGGACGGCTCGCCCGGCGTGATGCTGGGGTTCATCGAGGGCGAGGCCGCCCGCACCTACATGCAGAAGTCGGCCGGCGAGCGGCGCCAGGCCGTGCTGAACAACTTCGCCACCTACTTCGGCGAGAGGGCCCGCAACCCGATCGCGTTCATCGAGAAGGACTGGCAGGCCGAGAGCTGGACGCGCGGCTGCTACGGCGGCAACCCCGGGCCCGGCGTGCTGCTGGACTACGGCCCGGCGCTGCGCGAGCCGGTCGGGCGGATCCACTGGGCCGGCACCGAGACGGCCACGATCTGGGCGGGCTACATGGACGGCGCGGTGCGCTCGGGCGAGCGCGCCGCGGCCGAGGCGCTGGCCCGGCTCTAGCCGCTTCCGGACCGGGGCCGCACCTAAGCTAGGTGCGCTGATGGCCGACGCATCGCGACAGGCCGCGCTGGCGCCGCGCACGGCCGGGTTCGACCCGGCCCGCTACGAGACGTTCCGCTTCCTCGGCTTCGACTTCGACCGCTCCAAGCTCACCGCGTCGCTGCGCTACGGGCTCGACGACGAGCACGAGTTCACCGAGCGCGTGCGGTTCCCCGGTGCGGAGGCGCCCTCCGGCGCCGCCGCGCTCGACGAGCTCGACCGCCTGCTGTCGCTGCTGCACCTGGTGGCGGGCGTGAGCTACTACAAGGCGGCCGCCCCACCGGCCATCTCGGTGGAGAGCGGCGCGGCGATCGACCCGGCCACCTCCGCCTTCCTGGAGCGGCTGTACGTGGACGGGCTGTCGGAGTTCGCGTGGACCAACGGCATCGACCTGCGCGAACGCGTGCGCTTCGCGCCGAACGCGCCGCGGGCGGCCGCGCCGGGCGCACCGCCCCGCCTGGAGCGCCGCACCGCGGTGCCGATCGGGGGCGGCAAGGACTCGATCGTCGCGCTCGCGGCGCTGCGGGCGGCCGGCGAGCCGCTCGTGGCGTTCTCGGTCGGCCGCGCGGAGCCGATCGTGCGGACGGTGGCCGTCGCCGGGGTGCCGCACCTCGTGGTTGAGCGCGAGCTGGCGCCCGAGCTGATCGAGCTGAACGCCCGCGGCGCGCTGAACGGCCATGTGCCCGTGACCGCCGTCGTGTCCGCGATCGCCTGCGCGGCCGCGCCGCTGTACGGGTTCGACGCGGTGGCCATGGCCAACGAGCGCTCGGCGTCGGAGGGCAACCTGCGCGTGGACGGCGTCGAGGTCAACCACCAGTGGAGCAAGGGCATCGCGTTCGAGCGCCTGTTCCGCGAGCAGCTCGCCCGGCGCGCACCCGGCCTGGAGTGGTTCTCGCTCCTGCGGCCCTTCGGCGAGCTGGCGAT
The DNA here is from genome assembly GCA_036389105.1 of Thermoleophilaceae bacterium. Taxonomy (GTDB): domain Bacteria; phylum Actinomycetota; class Thermoleophilia; order Solirubrobacterales; family Thermoleophilaceae; genus AC-37. Next base: position 1,436 of record DASVQK010000133.1, on the reverse strand, counting down.
CGCGCGCGCGTTCGCGGGACTCGAGGGCTACCACCACGCGTTCACGAGCTGCAACGCGGCCTTCCGGCGCGACCCCGCGCGGCGCGGGTCCGGCTGGTGCGGCGACTGCCCCAAGTGCCGCTTCGTGTTCCTGGCGCTCGCGCCGTGGCTCGGGCCGGAGCGGCTCGAGTCGATCTTCGGCGCGAACCTCCTGCACGACCCCGGCGAGGTGGCCGGCTTCGCCGAGCTGATGGGCGTGGGCGGCCACAAGCCGTTCGAGTGCGTCGGCGAGGAGGACGAGTCCGCCGCCGCCTTCCGGCTGATCGCCGATCGGCCCGAATGGCGCGATGCGGTCGTGGTGCGCCACGTGCGCGACGCCGTGCTGCCGGGGCTCGGCCCGGCCGGCGACCCCGCCGCGGCGCTGCGACCGTCCGCCGAGCACTGCATGCCCGCGCGCTACCAGGCGATGGCCCGTGCGTTTCTCTGATCTGGCCGGCCGCCGCGTCGGCGTCTGGGGCGCCGGCCGCGAGGGCCTGGCCGCCCAGCGCGCGCTGACCGCGCAGGCGCCCGACCGCGAGGTGCTGATCTACACCGACACGCCGGTGCCGGCCGGGGAGCGCGACCGCTTCGGGGGCTCGGCGCGGTTCGCCGACGGCCCCGAGGGCTTCGGGCGGCTGGCCGAGTGCGAGGTCGTGATCCGCTCGCCGGGCGTCAGCCGCTACCGCCCCGAGGTCGAGCGGCTCGTGAGCGCCGGGGCGGCGGTGACCACCGGCACCAACCTCTGGTTCGCCGAGCACGGCGACGAGCGGATCGTGGCGGTGACGGGCACCAAGGGCAAGAGCACCACCGCAACGCTGATCGCCCACCTGCTGAGCGAGAGCGGCGTGCGCGCCACGCTGGGCGGAAACGCGGGCTTCCCGCTGCTCGACCACCTGGACGCCGACCCGCCGCCGGACGTCTGGGTGCTGGAGCTGTCGAGCTTCCAGGCCGCCGACCTGGAGCGCGGGCCGTCGATCGGCGTGCTGCTGAACGTGCACCCCGAGCACCTGGACTGGCACGGAACGCCCGAGCGCTACATGGCGGACAAGGTCAACATGCTCACCCGGCGGCCCGACACCGTCGCCGTGCTCAACCGCGTGGAGCCGCCCGTGGCCGCGCTGGCCGACCGCCTGGGCGACGTGCGCTGGTTCGGGGGCGAGCGCGACCTGCACGTGGACGCGGCGGGGGCGATCCTCGATGGGCTGGGCGACGTGCTGTACGAGCCCGGCACGCTGCGGCTGCGCGGCGGGCACAACGCTCTGAACGCCTGCGCGGCGCTGACCGCGGTGGGCGAGCTCGGGCTCGATCCCGCTTCGCTGTCGGGGCCGCTCGCGTCCTTCGAGCCGCTCCCCCACCGTCTGGAGCCCGTCGGCACCTTCGGCGGCCGCTCGTTCGTGAACGACAGCATCTCCACCACG
>DASVQK010000132.1:0-10937 GCA_036389105.1 Thermoleophilaceae bacterium | reverse complement strand
TGGTCTTGAACTGGCTCCAGGCGTCGGCGATGTCGGTGAACGGCGAACCGCGCTCGGCCACGTACACGACCGTGCCGGCGGTCAGGGCCAGGGCGGCCGCCGCCAGCATCGCGACCCCGGCACGCCGGCCCTCGGCGCGCGAGACCGGCCGGCGCCGGTCGGCGAGCGCCGCCAGCGCGGCCACGGCGCCGGCGGCGATCGCGGCGGCCACGATCGAGCCCGCCGCGCGATCGACCGCGCTCTGGAGGGCGGCGCCCGAGTTGTCGTAGACGTCCAGGACCGCCGGGATCGTCACGCCCACCGCGGCACCCACCAGCAGCAGGGTCAGCGAGGTGCGCACGCGCCGCGGCGTCATCGCGACGAAGACCAGGGCCACGAGCGGCAGGGCGAACAGCCAGCCGCGGCTCTGTCCCAGCAGGGCCAGCCCCGCCAGCAGAACCGCCGCCGCCACGAACGTGCCGCGCAGGATCGGGCCCGTCTCGCGCCGCGCGCCGAGAACGACGGCCGGCCAGAACGCCATCGACCAGAGGGCGGCGCTGCCGTTCGCGTAGTCGATCGGCTTCGCGAAGCGGCCCTCGTTGAAGAACGCGGCCGGGTCGGACGCGCTCCACACGCGCAGGAGCTCGACCAGCCCCAGCGCCGCGATCGCGAGGGTCAGCGCGCCGACCAGGACCGCCGCCGGCCTGGCTCGCAGCGGCCACAGCGCGAAGAGGGCGAACGCCGCCGCGTAGAGCGCCGTGCGGTTGGCGCCGTCCCAGGCCACGCCGGGCTCGCCGGCCCAGGCGATCGACAGGTAGCTCCAGGCCGCGTACGCCGTCAGCGCGGCGGCCGCCAGGCGCACCGGCCGCGCCGCCGGCCGCCCGGCGGGCACGGCGACCGCGGCCAGCACGAGCAGCGCCACGAACAGGGCGGCCGCCGGATACCACCTCGCGGGGTCGTAACCACCGTTCAGCGCCGCCAGCACGACCACCGTGACGAGTGCCAACGCGCCAACTAGCGCGACTGGCGATGCCGTCAGCGCCCGGCGCGATGCCTCTTGAAGAGTGCGCCCGGGCGCCACGGGGGCGATTCTAGGTACGAGGAAGGGTGGATACGCGTCCAGATCCTGCGCAAGCGCGCATGAACGAGCGTGCATCGGGGAAAGAGCCTTATGATGGCGGGGGAAATCATCCGCGCAACCGTTTCCACCGGGTTTGCGTTGCCGAGGGATCGTGGCTACAGTCAATGGAGCCGCGAGAGGGGTACACGCGGACTCGCCAAACTCACCGAGGCCACGGACCGGTCTTGGAAGACGAGGCTCACGGCAAGGAGGCCAACACAATGGTAGGGAGACCACTTATGCGACTGAGGAACATCACTGTCGGAGCTGTGCTCTGCATCGCTCTCTTCGTGGGCGCCGTTCCGGCGTACGCGCAGACCGCCTCGCAGAACGCCTACAGCCACCCGGCGGGCAGCGTTCAGCAGCAGCTCAGCGACCGCACCACCCACAAGACGACTCCCGTCGCGACCCAGAAGGACAGCGGCAAGCTGCCGTTCACCGGTCTGGACCTCGCGCTGGTCGTCGCAGCGGGTGGCGTGCTGCTCGCGATGGGCTTCGGAATCCGGCGCCTGAGCCGGCCCGAGGTAGCCTGACTGCCACCGAAGTCAGCTAGTCCGCTAAACATACGAGGGCGCCGCCCCGATACTGGGCGGAGAGATTGATATGCCCGGATCAGGCCAACCCGCACGAGAGGATGTCGCCCTCGCCTCCGCCGTGGGGAGGCCGGGGAGCGACGCGGGCCCGACCGCGCTCGCGGAGGAGCTGACTCCGGAGGCGTTCGGTCCCGCGACGCTGGACGACCGGCGCCGGCGCCGCATGGCTCGCGCCGGACGCTTCCTGGAAGGCCGTGCGTGGGTGGTCACCTCGCTGTCGGCCGACGTCCTCATGCTGGTCCTGGCGGTGGCGGCCGCGCTGATCGGCGCCAACGCGGCGCACGTCCACGCGCCGGAGCCTGGCCTCGTCTGGGCGTTCCCGCCGGTCGTGATCGGCCTCCTGGCCATCCGCGGCCTGTACCGCCACAAGATCGCCGTCCAGTTCCTCGACGAGGCGGGTCACGTCGTGGGCGCCTGCTCGGTGGCCGCGATGGTGATCATCGCGCTGGTCGCGTTCACCGACGGCGTGACCGGCCAGGCAGAGCTCCTGGCCCGCGTGTGGGCCTTCAGCATGGTGTACGTGGCGGGCAGCCGCTACGTGCTGGGCGTGACGCTGCGGCGAGCACGCGTCGAGCGCGCGGTGGCGCAGCCCACCCTGATCGTCGGGGCGGGCCGGATCGGAGCTCAGGTGGAGCGGCGCCTGGACGAGCACCCCGAGCTCGGCCTTCAGCCGATCGGCTACGTGGACGCCTGCCCCCCGGACGAGAGCCAGGTGCCAGGCCGCCACGCGCCGCTGCTGGGCGGGCCCGACGACCTCGCGTCGATCGCGGAGCGCACCGGCGCTCAGCACGTCGTGCTGGCGTTCCTGTCCTCGCGCGGCTCCGACGCCCTGCTCGTGCCGATCGTCCGCCAGTGCGACGAGCTTGGACTTCAGGTCTCCCTGGTCCCGCGCCTGTTCGAGAGCATCAACGTGCGGGCCGAGATCGAGCACATCGGCGGCATCCCGCTCTTCCGCCTCCACTCCGTGCGCCCCAAGGGCTGGCAGTTCGCCATCAAGCACGCTCTCGACCGCGTGGTGGCCGGGCTCCTCATCCTGCTCCTCGCGCCGCTCGTCCTGCTCTCGATCGCCGCCGTCAAGGTCTCCTCGCGCGGGCCGGTCTTCTTCCGCCAACGCCGCGTGGGCCGCGATGGCAAGCCCTTCGACCTGCTCAAGTTCCGCTCGATGCGGATCGCGGGCGACCGCGCCCAGGACAAGGTCTCGGTCCTCCTGCCCGAGGACACCGCCCCCGGAGGGGTCGAGGGCGCGGACAGGCGCACCGGGGTGGGCCGCCTGATGCGCCGGCTGTCGATCGACGAGCTGCCGCAGCTCTTCAACGTCCTGCGCGGCGAGATGAGCATCGTGGGCCCGCGGCCGGAGCGGCCCGAGTTCGTGGAGCTCTTCGAGCGCCGCGTGGACCGCTACGACGACCGCCACCGGGTGAAGTCGGGGATCACCGGCTGGGCCCAGGTGCACGGGCTGCGCGGCCAGACCTCGCTCTCGGACCGGATCGAGTGGGACAACTACTACATCGAGAACTGGTCCCTGACGCTCGACCTCAAGATCCTGCTGATGACCGTCTCGGCGGTCTTCAGGCCCGTCGAGTAGCGCTCCGGCTGGGATGGGCCGCGCAGCGATCAGCCCCGGGCCGTGATCGATCTCCACTGCCACATACTTCCCGGGCTCGACGACGGTCCCGTCAACCTCGACTTCAGCGTCGCGATGGCCGCGACGGCCGCCGAGGCCGGCATCGACGTCGTGGTCGCCACGCCGCACATCCGGTCGGACTACGACGTGGACCCGCAGCTGGTCGAGGCCGGCGTGCGCGAGCTCAACGACGCCATCGCGTCGGCGGACATCCAGCTGCTCGTGCTGGCGGGCGGCGAGGTGTCGCTCCAGAAGGCGATGGAGCTGGACGACGAGGTGCTGCGCACCCTCTGCCTGGGCTCGGGCGACTACCTGTTGGTGGAGAGCCCTTACCGCTCGATCGACATCGACCTGGAGGGCATCGTCTCCGACCTCCAGCAGCGGGGCTTCCGCCCGCTGCTGGCCCACCCCGAGCGCTGCCCGATCTTCCAGCGCGACCCGGGCCGGCTGGCGCGCCTGGTCAACGGCGGCGTGCGCTGCTCGATCACCGCCTCCTCGCTCGGCGGCGGCTTCGGCACCACCGTGCGCCGCTTCGCCATCGACCTGCTCTACGACGGCCTGGTGCACGACGTCGCCTCGGATGCCCACGACCACCTGCACCGCCCGCCGGACCTGCTCCAGGGCTTCGAGTCCGCCGAGGCCGACGTGCCGGGCATCCGCGGCCAGGCCACGTGGTTCACCGTCACAGCGCCGGTCGCGATCGTGTCCGGCAGGCCGCTGCCGTCGCCGCCCGACCCTCCCCCGCGCCCGCCGCTCCTGCGCTGGCGCCGGCTGGTCGAGCGCCGCTAGGGTGCCGAGTCCCAGCTCGTGAGGGTCGTCCACCTGGCCAACTACGGCGGACCCTACGCGGGCTCGTTCATCCCGATGATCGCGGCGGCCGGCCGGGCCGCCAGGGAGGCCGGCTGGCAGGTGACGATCGCGTTCACGCAGGGCGCGCGCGACCGGGCCTGGCTCCGGGAGCTGGCCGCGGACGACTTGGAGGTGGTCTTCGCCCCGCCCGGCGGTCAGGGCGCGAAGGCGGGCTGGATCGGCGAGCTGCTCGGAGGTCGCGACGAGCCGGCGATCCTGCACACGCACTTCACCACCTTCGACCTGCCCGCCCTGCGCGCAGCGCGCGGACGGCGGCGCACGGCCGTGGTGTGGCACGTGCACACCACGCTGCGGCCGGAGCGCGCAATGCGGCTGCGCAACGCGGTGAAGCTCGGGCTGGTCGGTCGCCGCGCGCACGCCATCGTGTGCGTGGGCGAGGCGATCGCGGAGCAGGTGCTCGAGCGGTACGCGCCCCGCGGGCGCGTGACGGTCCTGCCCAACGCGATCGACCTCCGGCGCTTCCCCCCCATCGACGCCGACAGGCGGCGGGCGGCCCGCGGCGCGCTGGGGCTCGAGGACGGCACGCCGGCGGTCCTGCACTTCGGCTGGGACTGGCGGGTGAAGGGAGGCGACCTGCTGGCCGCGGCGGTGGAGCGCGCGGCGCGAGGCGGCCCGATCGTGGCGCTCACGGTGGGCGGCGACGACCCCGCGCGGGCGGCCCGCGAGCGCGTCGGGCTCGACGCCGGCGTGCTCAGGGTGGTGAAGCCGACCGACGACGTGGCGTCCCTGTACGCGGCGGCCGACGCGTTCGCGGCCACGAGCCGCGGGGAGGCGTTCTCGTTCGCCGTGGCCGAGGCGCTGGCCAGCGGCCTGCCCGTGGTGGCCACCGACATCCCGGCCCACGCCGCCCTGGCCCGCGAGGTCGGCAACGTGAGGCTGGTGCCGGGCGAGCCGGACGCCGTGGCGGCGGCGCTGCGGGAGGCGCTCGAGCGCGAGCCGGGAGCGGCGCGCGAGCAGGCTGTCCGGGCGCGCGAGCGGGTGGCCGAGCGGTTCGGCACTGAGCGCTGGACCAGGGAGCTGATCGAGCTCTACGGCCGTATTCTGCCCTGAGGGCCGCCTGGCGCTTGGACGTTTGTCCGAGCAAGGCTCCATAACCGTGGGGACCTTGGCCGGATAGCCCGATTCAGAGGGCATGCTCCGCCCTCCGGCAGCTCTCCGCCGCGTCTTCCTCATCAGCTCCGTTGCCGTCCTCGCGCTCGCCGCGGGTACCGGGACGGCCGCCGCTGACTCGGGGTGCGCGCGGGTGGCCGCGCCGGGCGGCTCCAACTCCGCGGCCGGTACCGAGGCCGCCCCCTACGCCACCGCGCAGAAGCTGGTCGACTCGCTCGACCCCGGTGAGATCGGCTGCCTCCGCCAGGGCACCTACACCGAGGACGTCACCATCGACCGCGGCGGTGGCGGCGACGCCTCACGCGTCGTGGTCCGCAGCTACCCGGGCGAGCGCGCGAAGATCGCCGGCCGGCTCTACGTGACCGACGACGCCAACTACGTGACCGTCGAGCAGCTCGACCTGAACGGCCACGACTCGGGCAGCTGCACGGACAAGGCCGACTGCGTGCTGCCCAGCCCGACGGTGAACGGCGACCACGTCACGTTCCAGGACAACGACGTGACCAACGACCACCGCGGCATCTGCTTCAACCTCGGCAACCACGGCTACGGCCGCGCGGTGGCCGACGTGATCCAGCGCAATCGCATCCACGACTGCGGCGTCCTGCCCGCCAACAACCACGAGCACGGCATCTACCTCACCTGGACCGAGGACACCCGCATCCTGAGCAACGTCATCTACGACAACGCCGATCGCGGGATCCAGCTCTACCCCGACGCGCAGCACACGCTGATCAGCGGCAACGTGATCGACGGCAACGGCGAGGGCGTGATCTTCTCCGGCGTCGGCCAGTACGTCTCGAACGACAACGTCCTCGAGAACAACGTGATCACCAACTCCAAGCTTCGCAACAACGTCGAGTCCTACTACCCGGACCTCATCGGTGCGCGCAACGTGGTCCGCAACAACTGCGTCCACGGCGGCGAGCAGGGCAACATCTCGAAGGGCGCCGGCTTCGTCGCCATCGACAACCTCACCGCCGATCCCCAGTACGTCGACCGCGCCGGCAAGGACTTCCGGCTCAGCCCGGGCAGTCCCTGCGCCGGCGTGCTCGACGGGGCAACGCTGCCGGACGCGCCGACCGCCGGCGCCTCCGACAAGCCGTCCGCCGGCAGCGGCGAGGTGGTCGTCTCGCGCGCCACGCTGAGCCGCTCGCGCCGCAACGGCCGCCGCTGGAGGCTGCACATCGACGGCCGCCTGCGCGGCGTGCGCGGCACGCGCCGCAGCGTCGTCCAGATCCGCCGCGGCGGCTCCTGGCAGCGACTCGGCACACGCCGCATCCGCCGCAACTTCCGCGTCTCCGTGAACCCGCGCATCCCGCGCCTCCACGGCGCCCGCGTGACCACGGTCCGGGTCGTGGTGCCCGGCGTGGCCAAGTCCCGCGCCGTCTCGGTGCGGGTGCGCGGCTAGCCACTCGGCCGTCGTGCACTTGAGCACGCTATGGCGTGCTCAACTCCACGCACGCCCGGAATCGGCTCGCGGAGCGGCTGCCCTTATTGCCGCCGTCAGCGCGCGCGCAAGGAGCGCCGGGCGCCGTCGAGCGCGGACCACGCCGGCGAGCCGCGCAGCCTTCGCACGCCCGGCGAGACCTTCAGTCGCCAGCGCCATTCGGCCTGCCCGTCCACGTGGTAGACGCCGACCCGCGGCCAGTACAGCGGGCGCGGCGGGTGCAGCCCGCGCGACGGGAGCGTGACCCCGAAGCGGTAGCCGGCGCGGCCGGCGGCGCGCACCACTCGCTCGTCCACGTCGCCGTAGGGATAGGCGATCGACTCGCAGCCGCGCCCCATCCGCGCCTCGCACTCCGCGCGCGAGCGCCGCAGCTCGTCGTCCAGCCGCGCGTCGTCCAGCTGCGTGAGGTGCGGATGAGAGCAGGTGTGGGACCCCACCTCCCAGCCGTCGTCGGCCAGACCGCGCAGCTCCTCCCAGCTCATGCACGCGAGCTCGTGCTCGTGCGCGCCGCCGTGCCAGCGGTCGATGCCGGGCCAGGTCATCGGCTCGTCGCGGTCGGGCCAGTCGGTGGCGGCGTAGACGGTGGCGCGCATGCCGAGCCGGTCGAGGATCGGCCGACCCAGCTCCAGCACCGAGCGGTAGGCGTCGTCGAAGGTGATCGCGACCGTGCGGCCCGCCGGCGCGCCGGCCAGCGCCTCGCCGACGGTCACCCCGCGGTACCCGCGGCGCGCGAGCAGCGACAGCTGGCGCTCGAAGGCGTCCGGCGCGATCGACAGCGCGGCCGGCCAGTCCGGGCTGACCGCGTGGTAGCAGAGCACCAGCGTGTCGCTCATCCGCTCCTTCCGCTCGCCCAGGGCAGGAGCCGCGCGGCCCGCGCACTGCGGGGCTCCGCGATCCGGAACAGCGCCTTGCGGGCGAACGCGACGGCGCGTCTCCGCCCGGAGGCGCCGTAGGCGGCGAACCGCTCGGCCGCGGCGGCCAGCTCGTCACGCGGCGCCAGCTCCACCATGCCCTCCAGCTGCGCCACGTGCAGCGCGTGGTACGCGGTGCTCGCCACGTTCGGGACCCGGTGCGGGAAGAGGTCGTACAGCGACCAGCTGCCCGTGTCCCAGCGGTGGATGCCGGCCGCGAGGGCGTCGACGCCGTCCTGGAACGCCTGACGAGCTCCCTCGTCCCCGAGGCCGACCGCGACGTCGCGCAGCCCCCACAGCGCGAAGATCGCCCCGTTCAGCACGAAGGACGGCGGCTCGGTCGGGTACTCCTCCGGGAACGGCCGGCCGTCGAGCGGCGCGCACGCCCCGCCCTCGGAGCTCGGCACCGACATCGGCCCGAGCGCCCGGCGGGCGGCGTCCGCGTAGCTCTCCTCCCCGGTCTCGGCGTGGAGCCGCACCAGCAGGCTGGCCCCCTCCCCCTGGGCCATCGCCGAGACCCACGGGGGACGCAGCACGAAGGTGTGCGGGTACGGCCTGAGCTGCACCCAGCCGCCGTCCCGCGGGCCGCCGCGGGCCTGCTGGCGCACCAGGAGGTCGCCCGCCTCGCGAGCGGCCGCGAGCCACTCCTCGCCCTCCCCGGCCAGCCAGCGCTCGTAGCAGCCGAGCGCCCGCTGGCAGTGCGCCACCCACAGGTAGCGACCGGGCTCGTCCACGAATCCGGGCAGCAACGCCGGCGCGGCCGCCTTCGCGCTGAAGTCGATCGGGTAGCCGCGCACGGCGGCGGGATCCACGTGGCGGCCGCGCTCCAGCCGGAACGAATGGCTCAGGAACCGCTCGAGCGGGTTGCGGTAGCGCCCGGCACGGGCGCCGGCCCGGCCCGGCGGGGTCTCTCTGGACGTGTCTGCGCTCAAAGGGCCGATCCGGCAGGCTATAGACGAGTGCCGGACGCCTCGGACACGAAGCGGCGGCTGCGGGTCCTGACCTTGATCGACCGCCTGGGTACGTCCGGCGGCGGCGAGCGGCTGGCCATGCGGATCGCCACGCGCCTCGACCCGCAGCGGTTCGAGAGCTACTACTGCGCCAGCCGCTGGTCCGAGCGCGATCCGGGCAGCGACGCCGCTCAGCGCGCCGTGGCCGAGCTGAGGGAGGCCGGCGTGCACGTTCACGGGCTCGGTCGCGAGTCCACCGCCGCGGTCTGGTCGTGGTGGCCCCTGGTGCGGCTCCTGCGACGCGAGCGGATCGACGTGCTCCACTCGCACAAGTTCGGCTCCAACGTGTGGGCGGCGGCGCTGGCCCCGCTGGCGCGCGTGCCGGTGCTCGTAGCTCACGAGCACACCTGGTCGTTCGAGGGCCAGCCGCTGCGCCGGTTCCTGGACCGCAGGCTGATCGCCCGCGTCAGCGCGGCGTTCGTGGCCGTCTCGCGCGAGGATCGCCGCAAGATGATCGAGGTGGAGCGGATCCCGCCCGCGGCCGTCACCTTCATCCCCAACGGGATCGACCCCCTGCCCGCCGGCGACGGCGCGCGGCTGCGGCGCGACCTGGGGATCGAGCCCGACGCGCCCGTGATCGGCGCGGTGGCCGTGCTGCGCCCGCAGAAGGCGCTCGACGTGCTGGTGCGGGCGGCGGCGGCGCTGGCGCCGGAGTTCCCACGGCTCCGCGTCCTGATCGCCGGCGAGGGGCCCGAGCGCGCGCCGCTCGAGGCGCTGACGGCCGAGCTGGGCGTGGAGGGCAACGTGACGCTGCTCGGGCAGCGCTCCGACGTGCCCGACCTGCTGGCGGCATCCAACCTGGCGGCGTCGTCATCGTCGTTCGAGGGCAGCCCGCTGGCGCTGATGGAGTGCATGGACGCCGCCCTGCCGGTGGTGGCGACGCGGGTGGGCGGGGTGCCCGACCTGATCGACCACGGCGTGCACGGGCTGCTGGTGGAGCCGGGCGACCCGGACTCGCTGGCGCGCGCCCTGGCGGAGCTGCTGCGCGACCCCGCGCGAGCGCGCGCGATGGGCGAGCGGGGCCGCGAGCGGCGGCGGTCGGAGTTCGCCCTCGACGGCACCGTGCGGCGCCTCGAGCGCCTCTACGAGGAGCTGGTCGCTCGGCGCGGGGGGCCGCGGTGAGCGGCGTCGTGATCGAGCCGATCCCCGACCTGGCCGCCGCCCGGCAGGACTGGAGCGACCTGGCGGACGCCGCCGGGAGTCCGTTCTCGACCTGGGAGTGGGCCGACGTCTGGTACCGGCACCTGGGCGGCGGGCGGCCGCTCCTGCTGCACCGCTGCCGCGCGGCGGACGGGCGCGTGGCGGCCATCCTGCCGCTGTACCTCTCCACGCGCCGCCCGGCCCGCACGCTGCGGCTGCTCGGCCACGGGCCGGCGGACCAGCTCGCCCCGGTGTGCGCCCCCGCGGACCGGGACCTGGCCGCGGCCGGCTTGCGCCGCGCGCTCGACGAGCGCGTGGGCGGCTGGCAGGTGGCGGTGTTGGACCGGCTGCCGGGGGACGAGTCCTGGAGCGAGCCGATCGGCGGGCGCGTGGTGCACCGCGAGTCGAGTCCGGCTCTCGTGGCCGAGGGCCGCGACTGGGAGGCGTTCCTGGCATCGCGCTCGCGCAACTTCCGCGACCAGGCGCGGCGGCGGGAGCGGCGCCTGGCGCGCGAGCACGACCTGAGCTTCCGGCTGTCGGACGACCCCGAGCGGCTGGACGCCGACCTGGACACGCTGCTGCGGCTGCACGACGCCCGCTGGGAGGGCGGCACGCGCTCGTTCGTCCCTCCGCTGGACGCCCTCCACCGCGACTTCGCGCGCGCCGCGCTCGGCCGCGGCTGGCTCAGGCTCTGGCTGCTGGAGCTGGGCGGACATCCCGCCGCGGTGTGGCTGGGCTACCGGATGGGCGGGGTCGAGTGGTACTACCAGGCGGGCCGCGACCCGGCGTTCGAGCGCGAGGCGGTCGGGTTCGTGCTGATGAACCACACCATCCGCGAGGCGCTGAACGACGGCATGCGCGAGTACCGCCTGCTGATCGGCGGCGAGGGCTACAAGGACCGCTACGCGAACGCCGACCGCGGCGTCGAGACGGCGATGCTGAGCCGCGGCCCGCGCGGGGCCGCGGCCGTGGCCGGCGCCCGGCTGGCGCGGCGGGTGCCGACGGCCGCGCGCCGGCGCCTGAAGCGCCTAGCCGGCTGACGCGCCGCGCCCGGCCAGACGCGCGGACGGCAGCGCCAAGCGGCCCTGACCGTCCCCCTCGGCGGCCCCGCCGGACCCCTCGGGCCCCTC
>DASVQK010000131.1:0-7805 GCA_036389105.1 Thermoleophilaceae bacterium | reverse complement strand
TCTGGGGGGCGTTGAAGGTCAGGCTCTCCGCGACCTGGCGGAACTCGTCGAGCATCGGCTCCATCAGCTGCGAGTGGAAGGCGTGGCTGACGCGCAGCCTGGAGGTGCGGCGCTCCTTCGACTCCCACTCCTTGGCCAGCTCTTCGATCGCTTCGGCTTCGCCTGAGACGACCGTCGAGCGCGGGGCGTTTACAGCGGCTAATGAGAGGTTGGGATCGAGGTCTTCTGTGACCTCGTCCTCGCTTGCCTCGATCGCGACCATCGCGCCGCCGTCGGGCAGCGCTCCCATCAGCTTCCCGCGCGCTGCGACGAGCTTGCAGGCGTCGGCGAGCGACAGGACGCCGGCGACGTGGGCTGCCGCCAGCTCGCCGATCGAGTGGCCGATCAGGAGGTCGGGCCTGAGGCCGAAGGACTCCAGGAGCCTGAACAGCGCGACCTCGATCGCGAACAGCGCGCTCTGGGTGTTCTCGGTCCGATCGAGCTCCTCCTCATTGCCCGCGAACGTCAGCTCCTTCAGGCCGTCGCCGAGCTCGGCACAGACGGCGTCGAACGCCTCCGCGAAGGCTGGATACGCGTCGTAGAGCTCGCGCCCCATCCCCACCCGCTGCGCGCCCTGGCCGGTGAACATGAAGGCGGTCTTGCCGCCGGACGCGAAGCCCTGGACGAGGTTGGCCGCCGACCCCCCGCGCGCCAGCGCCTCGAGTCCGGCGATCAGGGAGCCGCGATCCGAGCCGACCACGGCCGCCCGCCGATCGAGCTTCGCCCTCGCGGTCGCCAGCGTGAAAGCCACGTCGAGCGGCTCGAGCTCCGCATGCGCCTCCACATGCGCGCGCAGCCGCTCCGCCTGTGCCCGCAGCGCCGCCTCGCTCTTCGCCGACACGACCCACGGCACCGTTTCGACCGCGCTGTCCTGCCCAGTGGTTGCTATGGACCCCTTAGGCAGGACGGCGGCGTCGGCGGGGGCTTCCTCCACGATCACGTGCGCGTTGGTGCCGCTGATCCCGAACGAGGACACGCCGGCGCGGCGCGGGCGCTCGCCGGCCTCCCACGGCTCGGGCTCGGTCAGGAGCTCGACGGCGCCGGCCGACCACTCGACGTGCGGCGAGGGCTCGTCGGCGTGCAGGGTCGCCGGCAGGCGGCCGTTGCGCATCGCCATCACCATCTTGATCACCCCGGCCACGCCCGCCGCGGCCTGGGTGTGGCCGATGTTCGACTTGATCGAGCCCAGGCGCAGCGGCCCGTTCGCGCGGTCCCGGCCGTATGTCGCGAGCAGCGCCTGCGCCTCGATCGGGTCGCCGAGCGTTGTGCCCGTGCCGTGGCCCTCGACGGCGTCCACGTCGCCCGGAGACAGCCCGGCGTTGGCCAGCGCGCGGCGGATCACCCGCTCCTGCGACGGTCCGTTCGGAGCGGTCAGGCCGTTGCTCGCCCCGTCCTGGTTGGTCGCGCTCCCCCGCACCATCGCGAGGACGTTGTGTCCGTTGCGACGCGCCTCGGAGAGCCGCTCGAGCACGAGCAGCCCCGCGCCCTCCGACCAGCTCGTGCCGTCGGCGCCGGCCGAGAACGACTTGGAGCGGCCGTCGGCCGCCAGCCCCCGCTGGCGACTGAACTCGGTGAACATCGCCGGGGTGGACATGACGGTCACCCCTCCCGCCAGCGCGAGCGAGCACTCGCCCCGGCGCAGCGCCTCGCACGCCATGTGCAGCGAGACGAGCGACGACGAGCACGCGGTGTCGACCGTCACCGCCGGCCCCTCCAGGCCGAGCGCGTACGCGAGCCTGCCGGAGACGACGCTGGTCAGGGACCCGGTCAGCCGGAAGCCCTCGATCTCCTCGGGCCCGGGGCCCTGGAGCGATGCGTAGTCCTGGAGGCTGATCCCCGCGAAGACGCCGGTCTCGGTGCCGCGCAGCGAATCCGGATCGATCCCCGCGTGCTCGAGGGCCTCCCAGCCGACCTCGAGCAGCAGGCGCTGCTGCGGGTCCATGCCGAGCGCCTCGCGCGGGCTGATCGAGAAGAAGTCGGGGTCGAACTCCGACGCGCCGTCCAGGAAGCCGCCCTCGCGCGCGTAGGACGTGCCCGGCTGGTCGGGATCGGGGTCGTACAGGCGCTCGAGGTCCCAGCCGCGATCCGCCGGGAAGCCCGACACCGCGTCGGTGCCGGAAGCCACGAGCTGCCAGAGCTCCTCCGGCGAGCGCACCCCGCCCGGATAGCGGCAGCCGATCCCCACGATCGCGACCGGCTCGTCGGTGCGCGCCGGCCTGCGCGCCACCGTGGCCGCGCCCGGCTCCTCGCCGTCCACCCGCGCGCGCACGTAGGCGGCGACCGCCGTTGGGGTCGGGTGGTCGAACACGAGCGTCGACGGCAGCGCGAGCCCGGTGGCCTTGCCCAGCCGCTTGCGCAGCTCGACGGCGTCGAGCGACTCGAAGCCCAGGTCCTTGAACGGCCGCTTGGGCACGACGGCCCCGGCGCCGGAGTGGCCGAGCACCGCCGCCGCCTCCGAGCGCACGAGCTCGAGCACGACTGCGTCCCACTGGTCGGGCGGCAGCCCGGCGAGGCGCCGGGCCAGCGCGCCGGCGGGGGGCTGCGGACGCGCCGGGCCGTCATCCGTACGGGGCCGCGCGGGAGCGGCCGCGGCGGCCCGGCGACCGCTCGCGTCGCGCTCCGCCCGTGCTCCGGCGATCTGCGCCGGATCGACCGGCCGCGCGGTGAGCGACTCGACGGCCAGCGCCGGCGACCCGTCCTCCTCGAGGGCCGCCACGCTCAGCTTTCCGTCGGCCCCCGGCCCAAGCGACACCCGCAGCGACTCGGCGTGAGGCGCGAGCAGGCGCACGCCGCTCAGCGAGGCCGGCACCGCGAGCTTGCCCGCATCGGTCCCGACCCGCTCCGCGAGCAGCCCGAGCCCCGCGTGCAGCGCAGCGTCCAGAAGCGCCGGCCGGCGGCCGAAGCGCGCGGCGTCCCCCTCCTGATCCTCCCCCAGGGACACCTCCGAGAAGACCTCGTCGCCGCGGCGCCATGCCGCTCGCACCGTCTGGAACGAGGGTCCGTAGGCGAGGCCCGCCTGGGCGAGGCCGTCGTAGAGGAACTCGATCTCGATCGGCTCGGCGCCTTCCGGCGGCCAGGCCTCGGCGGCGAGCCGCTCGAGCTCGGCGGCGCCCTGCACGTCGGCGGGCGCGAGCACGCCGCGGGCGTGGCGCGTCCAGTCGCGCTGCTCGCCGGGCGCGTCGGCGGAATCGTCCTCAGGACGCGAGTAGGCGGCGAACGCGCGCCGGCCCGACTCGTCCGCGCCGGCGAGCGTGAGCTGGAGCAGCACCGCGCCGTCGTCGACCAGCACCAGCGGCGTCTCCAGCAGCAGCTCCGCGACCGCCTCGCAGCCGACCTCGGCGCCCGCCGCCAGCGCGAGCTCCACGAACCCCGTGCCGGGCACGAGCACCGTGTCGAGCAGCGCGTGGTCCGCCAGCCACGGGTGCGTCGCCAGCGAGAGCCGGCCCGTGAACAGCCACTCGTCCTGCCCGGCCACCGCCAGCGCCGCACCCAGCAACGGATGGTCGGCCGAGCCGAGGCCGGCGGCGCTCAGGTCGCCTGCGCCTGTTCCCGGCGCCAGCCAGTGGCGGCGGCGCTGGAAGGCGTACGTGGGCAGGTCCACGCGGCGCCCGCCGGCCAGCAGCGTTCGCCAGTCGACGCGGACACCGTGGACGTGCGCTGAGGCCAACAGGGTCATCAGCGCCTCCGGCTCGCGGCGGCCGTGTCGCAGCGCCGGCGCGAGCAACGCCCGGTCGGCGTCGTCCAGGCACTCTCCCACGAGGGCGCACAGCACGCCCTCCGGGCCGAGCTCGAGGAAGCGCGTGGCACCTGCCGCCTCGAGGGTCGCGACGCCGTCGGCGAACCGCACCGCCTCGCGCACGTGCCGCGCCCAGTAGTCGGGTGTGGCGATCTCGTCGCCGGCGATCTCGCCCGTGAGGTTCGAGACGATCGGTGTACGCGGGAGGTGGAACGACAGTCCGCCTGCCACCTGGCGGAACTCGTCGAGCATCGGCTCCATCAGCCGCGAGTGGAACGCGTGGCTCACCCGCAGGCGCGACGTGCGTCGCCCCTCCGCGGCGTAGCGCGGCTCGAGCTCGTCGATCGCGTCCGCGGCGCCCGAGACCACGACCCCGAGTCGTCCGTTGACCGCCGCGATCGACAGTCGCTCGCCCATGCCCTCCAGCGCGGCGCGCACCTCGTCCTCGGACGCCTCGATCGCGAGCATCCCGCCGCCCTCCGGCAGCGCCGCCATCAGCGCGCCGCGCGCGGCGACCAGCGTGCAGGCGTCCTCGAGCGAGAGCACGCCGGCGACGTGGGCCGCCACGAGCTCGCCGATCGAGTGGCCGATCAGGAAGTCGGGCTCGACCCCCCACGACTCGACAAGTCGGAAGAGCGCCACCTCCAGCGCGAACAGCGACGCCTGTGTGATGTCCGTGCGGTCGAGCAGCTCGGCCTCGGCCGACTCCTCGGCGGCGAACATCAGGTCCTTCAGCGAGCGACCGAGCTTCGGGTCGAGCGCCGCGCAGACCGCGTCGAGGGCGTCCGCGAAGACAGGGTACGCGTCGTACAGCTCGGCTCCCATCCCGGCCCGCTGCGCCCCCTGACCGGTGAACAGCAACGCCGTCCCGCCGTCGATGACCGAGCCCTCGACCACGCCGGCCGCCGGCTCTCCGCGCGCCAGCGCCTCGAGGCCGGCCACCAGGCTCTCGGCGTCCGACCCCACGACAGCCGCGCGGTGCTCGAGCTGGGCGCGCGCCGTAGCGAGGGTGAACGCGACGTCGGCCGGATCCTCCTCCGGGCGCGCCTCGATCTCGGAGCGCAGCCGCTCCGCCTGCCCGCGCAGCGCGGGCTCGCTCGCGGCCGACACGAGCCACGGCAGTGACGGCTGTCGCGGCACGCTTTCCTGCGGCTCCTCGACCGGCGGCGGCTCCTCGACGATCACGTGAGCGTTCGTGCCGCCCATGCCGAACGAGCTGACGCCCGCGGCGCGGCGCGGGACGCCGTCGCCCCACGCCTCGCGCTCGGTGACCACGCGCAGGCGCAGATCGTCGAGTGGGATCTCGGGGTTCGGCTCGGCGAAGTTCAGGCTGGGCACGAGCTCGCGCTTCTCCACGCACAGCGCGGCCTTGATCAGCCCGGCGACGCCGGCGGCGCCCTCGAGGTGCCCGATGTTGGTCTTGACCGATCCCACGGCCAGTCGGTCGTCGCCGGAGCGCCCGCGTCCGTAGACGGCCCCCAGGGCCGCCGCCTCGATCGGGTCGCCAACCGGGGTCCCGGTCCCGTGCAGCTCCACGAACTGGACCATCGACGGCTCCATGCCGGCGTCCGCCAGCGCGTCCTGGATCACCTGGGCCTGGGCGGCTTCGCTCGGCACGGTCAGGCCGTCGTCGTCGCTGCCGGTGTTGACGGCGCTGCCGCGCACCACGCCGTAGATGCGGTCGCCGTCATCGAGGGCCTGGGCGAGCTTCTTGAGCACCACCACGCCGCCGCCCTCGCCGCGCGCGTAGCCGTTGGCGCGAGCGTCGAACGTGTAGCAGCGGCCGTCGGGCGAGAGCGCGCCGAACTCCTCAGTGCGCAGGCTGCTCAGCGGCGAGAGGGTGAGGCTCACGCCGCCGGCCACCGCCAGTTCGCACTCGCCGTTGCGCAGGCTCTGGCAGGCGAGGTGTACGGCCACGAGCGACGAGGACTGGCCGGTGTCCACGGTGAGGCTCGGACCGGAGACCCCCAGGGCGTAGGAGATGCGATTCGCGATGATGCTCCGGCCAAGGCCGGTGAGCGTGTGGCGCGTGATCGCGTCCTCGCCGCCCGGGGCGAGCACGTCCGCGTAGTCGCTCGACATCACTCCGAGGAAGACCCCGGCCGGGACGCGCGACCCGCGGTCCACCACGATGCCGGCGTCCTCGAGCGCCTCCCAGCTCAGCTCGAGCGCCAGGCCCTGCTGGGGATCGATCGCGGCGGCCTCCCGCGGCGAGATCCCGAAGAACTCGGCGTCGAACGCGTCCAGGCCGCCCGTGGACCGATCGCCGTTGGCGCCGTCGCTCCGCCCGGCGGTCGGGAGCACCTCCTCCCCCTCGCGCAGCCGCGCCCAGAGCGCGCCGTGATTCGGCACGGCCGGCATGCGGCACGACATGCCGACCAGCGCGATCGGTTCGTTGACTGGCACTGGCCCCCTCGCCGTCACTCTCCCTCGCCCCCTGTCCGCGCGAAGGCCGGCGCCGGCACGCCGGCCTGGTCGGCCAGCCATGCCTCGATCGCCCGCGCGGTCCCCTCGGCATTCTGCTCGATGAGCCCGAAATGGTCGCCGGTTACCTCCACGATGCTCTCCGGCGCCTGCCAGGCCGGCATTCCCCCGTCCTCCGACCGCGCGTCGCCCAGCTGCTCGCTCGCCCGGATCAAGACGCGCGGCGCCTCGATCGGTCCCGGCTCCCAGTCCGTGAAGAGCCGCATGTACGCCCCCATCGCGGTCAGGCTGTCGTCGTCGAGCGAGATGAACTCGTGACCCCTGTCCAGGGTGTGGCCCATCACCGCGGCCACGACCTCGAGGATCTGCTCCCCCTCGGGAGCGTAGGTGTCGACCATCACCACGCCGGACGGCGCCGTTTCCTCCTCCTCGAGCGTCTGGGCCACAGCGTGCGCCAGGGCCCCTCCGCCCGAATAGCCGACCAGGGCGAAGGGGTCGCCGTCGGCTGCGTGGCGGACGGCGCCGGCCAGAGCGCCGATCGCGGCGTCCCACGACGCCGGCAGGGGATCGCCGGCGCGGAAGCCAGGCAGCGAGAGTGCGCACACCGATCGCTCCTGGCCCAGCCGCTGCGCGAGTCGCGCGAACTGATGCGGACCCGACCCGACGAGGAACGACGGGATGCAGATGAGCTTGGGCGGCGTGGGCCCGGTCGTGATCGAGGTCGCGTGCGAGGCGACATCCAGCTCCTCGGCCGACTGGAAGGCCGGGCGGAACCTCGACGCCTCCATCAGCAGCACGAGGGCCTCGGCCATCGTGTCGTGCTCGTGCGCGTGGCGCAGCAGGGTGCTCAACGTGCCCGCCGCGGACTCGGGCTCGGCGGACGCACCGGCCGCTCCGTTCAGTCCGTTCCGCTCCAGCCGCTCCCGGAGGTGCCCGGCCAGGGCCGCCGGGGTGGCGTGGTCGAAGACGAGCGTCGAGGGCAGCCGCAGGCCGGTCGCCTGCCCGAGGCGGTTGCGCAGCTCGACGGCGGCGAGCGACTCGAAGCCCAGCTCAAGCAGCGCCTGGTCGGGCTCCACCTGCTCCGGGGAGCCATGTCCGAGCACGGCCGCCGTCTCCGAGCGGACGAGCTCCAGCAGGACCGCGTCCCACTCGTCGCGCGGCAGGCCGGCGAGCCGGCGCGACAGCGCGCCGGCGCCGCCCTGCGCGCGGCGAGCGCGCAGGCGGACGAGCTTCTGAAGCACGGCGGGCAGCGCCGCGGCGCGCGCCTGGGCGTGCAGGGCGGCCGTGTCGAGCTTGGCCGCCACGACGAACGGCGCGTCGCTCGCGCGGGCTGCGTCGAACAGGGCGAGCCCCTCCTCGGCCGAGAGGGGCGCGATCCCGTTCCGGCTGCCGCGCGCACGCTCGCCCATGCCGATTGATGCCCAGGGGGCCCACGCGACGGCGGTCGCCGCGAGCCCCTCGGCGCGGCGGCGCTCTGCGAGCGCGTCGAGGAAGGCGTTGGCGGCGGCGTAGTTGGCCTGGCCGGGGCTGCCGATGCTGGCGGCGGCCGAGCTGAAGAGGACGAACTGGTCGAGCTCGAGGTCCCGCGTCAGCGCGTCGAGGTTGT
>DASVQK010000130.1:0-46628 GCA_036389105.1 Thermoleophilaceae bacterium | reverse complement strand
GGGCGCAGGTCGCCGGGACGGACGTCGTCTGGCGCCGGGCGGAGCCCCGCACGGGCGTCCCGGTGCTCTACCTGCACGGCGTGCCCACGAACGGCGCCGACTGGCTGCCGTTCCTCGAGCGCACCGGCGGCGTGGCGCCGGACCTGCCGGGCTTCGGGCGCTCGGGCAAGTCCGCCGGGTTCGACTACTCGATCCCCGGCTACACGGAGTTCCTCCGCGCGTTCGTCGCGGAGCTCGGACTCGACCGCTTCTCGCTGGTGGTGCACGACTGGGGCTCGGTGGGCCTCTCGCTGGCGCAGGAGATCCCCGACGCGATCGAGCGCGTGGTGGTGATCAACGCGGTCCCGTTCCTGCCCGGCTACCGCTGGCACCCGGTGGCGCGGGGCTGGCGGACGCCGATCCTCGGCGAGCTGCTGATGGGCACGGGAAGCCGCTGGACCTCGCGCCAGCTCATGCGCCGGATGCGCGCGCTCCCCGAGCACGCGATCGAGCAGTGGCTCGACAACACCTGGCCGTACTTCGACCACGGCACCCAGCGCGCGATCCTGCGGCTGTACCGGTCGGCGCCGTCGCACGTCCTGGAGGCCGCCGGCCGGCGCCTGGGCGACATCCGCGCACCGGGCCTGGTGGTGTGGGGCGGCCGCGACGGGTTCCTGCCCACCTCGTTCGCACATGCCTACGCGGAGGCGCTCGGCGGGCCGGCGACCGTGGACGTGGTCGAGCGGGCGGGGCACTGGCCGTGGCTCGACGAGCCGAGCGTGGTGGACCGCGTCGCGGACTTCCTCGGCGACGGCGGGTAGCCTTCGCTCGATGGGCACCCCGGTCCCGGCAGCCGCGCCGGCGCCGGCGGCGACGACGCCGAGGGGCAGCGGCCTCCACGAGGAGGAGCTGCGGCTTCGCGCTCCGGGCCGGACCAGGCTGCGCGCTATCGACTGGTGGCGCGTGGCTCCCGCGATCCTGGCCGCGCTGGTCAGCGTCGCCTACCTGATCGCGGCGCCGCGCACGGTGGACCTGGCCGCCAGCGTGTATCGCGCCCGGCTGTTCGACCACGTCGGCTTCACCATCTGGGACGGGCAGTGGTACGGCGGCCACTACACGCTGGGCTACAGCCTGCTGTTCCCGCCGCTGGCGTGGGTGCTCGGGCCGCTCGTGGTGGGCGCCCTCTCGGCGGTCGCCTCCGCGGCGCTGTTCGAGCCGCTTGCACGGGCTCACTTCGGCGAGCGCGCGCGGCTCGGAGCGCTCTGGTTCGGGCTGGCCGCCACCACCCCGCTGATCTCGGGGCGGATCCCGTTCGGGCTGGGCGTCGCGCTCGCCCTGGGCGCCCTGCTGGCCATCCAGCGCCGCAGGACGGCGGTGGCCGTGGCGCTCGCCGTCGCGTGCTCGCTGGCCAGCCCCGTTGCCGGGGCCTTCCTGGCCCTCTGCGCGCTCGCCCACGCCATCGGCGGGCGCTCCCGCGTGGCGCTCGCCCTCGCGGCCGCCGCCCTCACGCCGCCGGTGCTGCTCGCGCTGACGTTCCCGGCCGGCGGCCGCGAGCCGTTCGCCAAGACCGCCTTCCTGCCGATCCCGCTGGCCGCGCTCGCCTTCGTGGTGCTGCTCCCGCGCCGGGAGCGGACGCTCCGCACCGGCGCGGTCCTCTACGCCGCCGCCGGCACGGCCGCCCTGTTCGTCCACACGCCGATGGGGGGCAACGCCGTACGCCTGGGCGCGCTCGTGGCCGGGCCGGTGATGGCGTGCGCGCTGCTGGGCGGCGACCGTGACCAGCGACGCCGTCCCCCGACCGCTCTGGTGGCGCTGACGCTGCTGGGCCTGGCCTTCTGGCAGTGGTCGCCCGCCGTGCGCGACGTGAAGAAGGCCTACGAGGACGAGTCGACCAGGGCCTCGTACTACCGGCCGCTACTGGACTACCTCGAGAAGGCCGACAGCCGCCGTGCGCGGATCGAGATCCCGTTCACGCGCAGCCACTGGGAGGCGGCGGAGGTGGCGCCGCACTTCCCGCTCGCGCGCGGGTGGGAGCGGCAGGCCGACATCGGCCTGAACGGGCTCTTCTACGACGGTGTGCTCAACCCGTTCACCTACGCCACGTGGCTCACCGAGCACGGCGTGAGCTTCGTCGCGCTCCCCGACGTCAAGCCGGACTACAGCGCGTATCGCGAGCGGGCGCTGATCGAGACCGGACTGCCGTATCTCCACCTGCGCTGGCGCTCGCGCCACTGGCGCGTATACGAGGTCACCCTCCCCCATCCGATGGTGATCCCGCGCGGCGGGGCGGACATCTCGCTGGCCCGGGCGGGCGTCGACTACGTCAAGCTGCGGGTGGCCAGTCCCGGACAGGCCACAGTGCGGGTGCAGTGGTCGCCCTACTGGCGCCTGCGCGGCGGCTGCGTGGAGCGCGACGGCGACTGGACGCGCGTGGTCGCCCGGCGGCCGGGCGCCCTGCACCTGACGATGGAGTTCACGCCCGCGCGCGTGTTCTCGCACGGGCGCCGATGCGGTTGACGGCGCGCGGCTGGCGAGTGTCGCACCCTCGTTATAGGCTCTGCTCGCCTTGACTCGCACCTGGTACTGGAGCAGCCGCTGGCTACCCCAGGGGTGGTTCGATGCCCTCAGGCAGCTGACCCTCTTCGCGGGCGCCTACTACGTCTACCGGATCGTCCGGGGGGTGGTCGACGGCCAGACGCCGGTCGCCTTCGAGCACGCCCGCGAGATCGTCGACCTCGAGCGCGCCACCGGCCTGTTCTTCGAGCCCGGCTTCCAGCAGTGGGCGCTGGGACAGAGCTGGCTGATCGACGTGGCCGACTGGGCCTACGTGAACACCCACTTCGTGGTGACCACGGGCTTCCTGATCTGGCTCTACCTGGCCCGCAACTCGGCCTTCTACTTCGTGCGGAACATGTTCATGATCTCGATGGGGCTGGCGCTGGTCGGCTACCTCGTCTACCCCACGGCCCCGCCGCGGCTCCTGCCGGAGTGGGGCTTCACCGACACGGTCACCGCCGCCGTCGGCCAGGGCCAGGCCAACACCGCCAAGCTCCTGTTCAACCCGTACGCGGCCATGCCCAGCATGCACGTCGCCTTCGCGCTGATGATCGCGGTGCCCGCCATCAAGCTGATCGCGACCCGCGCGCTGCGGGCGCTGTGGGCCTTCTACCCCGTCTTCGTCACGTTCGTCGTGGTGGTCACGGCCAACCACTTCTGGCTGGACGCCGCCGTGGGGGTGCTGGTGGCCGCCGCGTCCGCCTACCTGGCGCAGGCCGCGCTGGGCCGTGCCAGACCCCGCGCATGGGCATGGCGGACGGCGCCCGCCACCGAGCAGCAGCGCTCGGGCCTCGGCGCCGAGGCGCCGGCTTGACGCACGAGCCTCCCGCGGAGGCGCCGCCAAGCTCGAGGACCGGCGCCGCGCGGCCTGGACCGCGCCGGGCGTCGGAGGTCCGCACGGCCGCGGACATGCGGGTGCTCGCGCGCAACCGACTGATCGAGTCGCGGCTCACGCCCAACGCCATCTCGCTCACGGGGTTCGTCCTCAACGCCGTCGCGGCGGTGCTGGTCACCCAGCGCCTGTTCTTCCTCGCGGGCGTCGCGTTCGTCGTGGGGTCCGTGATGGACACGCTCGACGGGCGCTACTCGCGGATGTCGGGCAAGGGCACGGCCTTCGGCGCGTTCCTGGACTCGACGCTCGACCGCGTGGAGGAGGGGATCGTGCTGGCGGCGGTGGGCGCGTACTTCTCCAGCAGGGGCGACGACCTGGCCGTGGCGGCCGTCGTCGTGGCGGTCCTCGGCTCGCTCATGGTCAGCTACACGAGGGCGCGCGCCGAGGCGCTCGGGGTGGAGTGCAAGGTCGGTTTCGCGACGAGGCCCGTACGGGTCGTTATCCTCTCCATAGGGCTGCTCTTCGCGAGGGGGGCGTCGTTGGGCGATTTTCATCTGCTCGCCCCGGCGATTTACGCGTTGGCGGCCCTGACGACATTCACGGCGCTGCAGCGCGTGGTCCACGTCAGATCCGCTCTGCAGGGCGCGGGCTCACCGCCCGCGTAACCGACGCAAATTCCGGGGTTCGTCTACGCTGGCGGGCCCCGTAGGCGCGTCGTCTCGCCTGACCGAGCAGGAGGAAACCCGACTTGACCGAGACCCTTACAAACGGCGCCTCGCGCTACCAGTCCGAGAAGGTGCGCGTGGCGATCGTGGGCGTGGGCAACTGCGCCAACTCCTTCATCCAGGGCGTGCAGTACTACCGCGACGCCGATCCCTCGCAGCGCGTGCCCGGCCTCATGCACGTCGACCTGGGCGGCTACCACGTCCGCGACATCGAGTTCACGGCGGCCTTCGACATCGACTCCGACAAGGTGGGCAAGGACCTGTCCGAGGCTATGTGGTCGGGCCAGAACAACACGATCAAGTTCGCCGACGTGCCCAACCTCGACGTCCCCGTCCACCGCGGCATGACGCACGACGGCCTCGGCAAGTACCTCAAGCAGAAGATCACGAAGGCGCCCGGCGAGACCGCCGACATCGTCTCGATCCTCAAGGAGACCAAGACCGATGTGGTCGTCTCCTACCTGCCGGTGGGCTCGGAGCAGGCCACCAAGTGGTACGTCGAGCAGGTGCTGATGGCGGGCTGCGGCTTCGTCAACTGCATCCCCGTCTTCATCGCCAAGGAGGACTACTGGGCCAAGCGGTTCCGCGACGCCGGCCTGCCGATCGTGGGCGACGACATCAAGTCGCAGGTGGGGGCGACGATCGTCCACCGCCAGCTGGCCCGGCTGTTCGCCGACCGCGGCGTGAAGATGGTCCACACGTCGCAGCTCAACGTGGGCGGCAACATGGACTTCTACAACATGCTCGAGCGCGAGCGGCTGGAGTCCAAGAAGATCTCGAAGACCAACGCGGTCACGTCGATCATGGACGAGCAGCTGCCCGCGGACGACGTCTACATCGGCCCGTCGGACTACGTGCCGTGGCTCACCGACCGCAAGTGGGCGCACATCCGCGTCGAGGGCCAGGCGTTCGGCGACGTTCCGCTCAACGTGGAGATGAAGCTCGAGGTGTGGGACTCGCCCAACTCGGCGGGCATCGTCACCGACGCGGTGCGCTGCTGCAAGCTCGCGCTGAACCACGGGGTGGGCGGACCGCTCGAGGCACCCAGCTCGTACCTCATGAAGTCGCCTCCGGTCCAGGTCCCCGATCCGGTGGCGCGCGACAACACCGAGGCGTTCATCGCCCAGTACGGCGGTGCGCCCAAGCTGCCGGGCCAGGGCAAGATCCGGGCCGCCGCCACGACGGCGTAGAGCGGAGCCGCAGCCGCGCCGCCTTCAGGGGGCCGCGTTCGGGCGGCCCTCTTTCGTGGGCGCGTATCCTCGGCCCGTGCCGGCCCCGCGCTTCTCGATCGCCCAGGTCACCCCGTACGGCTGGGAACAGCACCACGAGGTCAACCGCTTCGTCGAGCGGCTCTCCGACGAGCTGTGCGGCCGCGGGCACCGCGTCGTGGTGGTCGCGCCGTCGGACTCGCGCGAGCTGATCCGGGAGTCGCGCTCGCGGATCAAGCGCTGCGCCGGCGACCCGGACGCGATCTTCGACGGCGCCGGCTGCGCCTCGGTGCTAGGCGTGGGACAGAGCCTGCCCGCCCGCCGCGGCGGGTCGGTCTCGCTGCCGCTGGACGTGTCGCGCACCATCGAGACGCTGCTCGACTCGGCCCAGTTCGACTTCGTCCACGTGCACGAGCCGTTCGCGCCAAGCGCCGCGTCGGCGGCGCTGCGGCACTCGCGGGCCCTGAACGTCGGCACCTTCCACGCCGCGACCGAGCGCGTGCTGTCCACCCAGGTGGCGCGCAGGCTCGTGACGCTCCTCTTCGGGCGGCTCGACGGGCGCACGGCGAGCTTCGCCGCCACGCGGGACCTCGTCGCGCGCTACTTCCCCGGCGAGTACAGCGTGATCGCGCCGGGGGCCGAGGTGGTGCCGCGGGCGCGCTCGGACCAGGACGGCGAGCTGGTCGAGATCCTGTACTGCGCCGAGGAGGAGCGCGCCGCGCTGCGGCTGTTCCTGCGCGCCCTGCGGCGGCTCCCTCCCCACCTCCCGTGGCAGGCGACCGTGTGGTCGCGCCTCCCGGGCGCGGAGCCGCCCACGCCTCTGGCGCGCGCGATCCGCGACCGGGTCCGATTCGTGGGCCCGGCGCAGGGGTCCGAGGCGCAGCACCTCGGACGCGCGGACATCGTGGTGGCGGCGTCCAGCGGCGTCACGCCGGCGACGCAGCTTCCGTTCAGGGCGATGGCGGGCGGCGCGGTGCCGGTGGCGTCGCGCCTGCCCGAGTACGAGGAGGCGCTCGGGGACGGCGACCGCGGGCTGCTGTTCGAGCCGCGCGACACCGACACGCTGGCGGCGCAGCTCGCGCGGCTGGTCGAGGACCGCCCGCTGCGCTCGAAGCTCCAGGCGCGCGTCACGGAGCTGCACCCCCAGCTCGAGTGGTCGCGCGTGGCGGACGAGTTCGAGGCGCTGTTCGAGCGGATCGCCGGGCGCCGGCACGGGGCCGGGAACGGCGCGCTGCGCAAGAAGCTCGCCTCGCGCAAGTTGATCCACGTCGACCTCCACATGCACACCGACCACTCGCACGACTGCGCGACCCCGGTCGACCGCCTGCTGGAGACCGCGATCGAGCGTGGCCTGGGCGCCATCGCCGTGACCGACCACAACGAGATCTCGGGCGCGCTCGAGGCGCGCGAGCGGGCCGACGGGATCAAGGTGATCGTCGCCGAGGAGGTCAAGACGGCCGACCAGGGCGAGGTGATCGGGCTCTTCATCGAGGAGAAGATCCCGCGCGGGCTGACGCTCGAGAAGACGATCGCGGAGATCCGCCGCCAGGGCGGCCTCGTGTACGTGCCGCACCCGTTCGACCGAATGCACTCGGTGCCCGACTACGAGCACCTGCTGCGGGTGGTCGAGGACATCGACGCGATCGAGGTCTTCAACCCGCGCGTGGCGATGAAGTCGTTCAACGAGGAGGCGGCGCGGTTCGCCGCCAAGTACCGGATCGTGGCGGGAGCCGGATCAGACAGCCACGTGCCGCAGGGCCTGGGCTCGGTGAAGATCGCCATGCGGGACTTCGACGGTCCCGACGAGTTCCTCGAGTCCCTCCGGGACGCCGACATCGTGCGGCGCAGGCAGAGCCTGCTCTACGTCCAGGCGCTCAAGTTCATCCAGACCAAGGCGCCGGGGGCGGCGCCCAAGCCCACGCGGCGGCGGGCGGCGGGCGGCTCGAAGCCGGCCCGGAGGCGCGCCGGGGGCTCGAAACCGGCGCGGCGGCGAGGCAACAAGTGATGCACGCGAGAGGACAGCAGCCTCCCCCGTCAAAACCACGCGGCTGGATGCCTGCCACGGACGACGAGATCCGCGAGAAGTACCTGGAGCGCGCGATACGGGAGCTGAACCAGCTCACGCACGAGCTCCAGGAGTGCGAGCACTGCCCGCGGGGGCAGCTGATGCCGGTGCTCGGGTCCGGCCATCCGCAGGCGGACATCCTCCTGCTCAAGTACGCGCCCACCGCGTCGGAGATCGAGGAGGGTGTGGCGTTCTACGGGCGCGCGGGCAGCGCGCTGATGAAGAGCTTCAAGCGGCTCGGCATCGACCCGCTGGCGGTCTACGGCACGCTGTGCGTGAAGTGTCCGGTGGCGGACACCGACCTCTCGGCGCCGGAGTGCCGGGCGCGGGTGCTGGAGGAGATCGCGATCGTTCAGCCGCGGATCGTCGTGGTGATGGGCGAGGCGGCGCTGAACGAGCTCATGGAGCTCGACCTGCCGCTGGGGCGGCGGGTGGAGCCGGAGCCGGGTCGCGTGCAGAAGCTGACCCCCACGTGCGAGGCGCTGTACGTGCCCGACATCGACCATGCGCTCGACGAGGAGCAGTCCAAGCGCGAGTTCTGGGCGGCGTTCCGGACGCTGGGCGACTGGTACGCGTCGTTCCCGCCGTACTAGGCGGCCGGGCTAGCGGCGCCTCGCCTGCGCGTGAACGGTACGCGCCAGAGCGGCCGATGCACGATCTCCAGCTTGAGCCCGTCCGGGTCCTGGAAGAAGACCGCGTAGTAGCCGGGTGTGTAGTCGTAGGGCTCGGGGCCGCTCTCGATCCTCGCGTCCGGGTGGCCTCGCAGCCATTCGGCTCGCTCGTCGACGCGTCGTCTCGAGCGGGCCAGGAAGGCGGCGTGGTGGACGCCCACGCCGTAGCGGTCGTAGGGGAGCGGGTGCGCGTCGGACTGGCTCTGGCGTATGCCGACGGCGCCGCGGATGCCGGGTCCCCACAGGTAGTGGATCGTCTCGCCGCGCTCGCCCCGAACCTTCCGGTGCGCCCGCCAGCCGAGCGGCTTCAGGAGCTCGCGGTAGAACGGGAGCGAGCGCTCGATGTCGCTGACGACCAGATCGAGGTGCTCGATGGTCGGCATCGCCGGGAAGAGTAATCTCGCGGGGGAGACCGAGACGGAGGAGGCCGCAATGGCCGAGAAGGCCGAAGTGCTGGTCGTAGCCAACCGGACGGCGGGATCGCCCGAGCTGCTCGAGGCGCTCAAGGAGCGAGCGGAGCGCGGGCCGGCGAAGTTCCACCTGCTCGTGCCGGCGACGCCCCACGGCGCGGCATGGATGGCGGACATGCACTCGGGGAGCTCCGAGGCGGAGGCGCACGTGAAGGCTGCCGTGGAGCGCCTGCGCGAGGCGGGCCTCGAGGTCGACGAGGGCAAGGTCGGCGACCCCGACCCGGTCGCCGCCGTGGAGGACGCCGTCAACTTCCGCGACTTCGACGAGATCGTTGTCTCGACGCTGCCCAAGCGGGTGTCGAAATGGCTGAAGGTCGACCTGCCGCACCGCGTCGAGCACGCCACCGGCAAGCCCGTCCAGCACGTCACCGCCAGCGAGACGAAGGTCTAGATGCCCCGCCCCGCCACTCGACCCGTCGTATAGTCGCCGGCCTCATGGACCTCGAGCCACACAGCGTCGACCCGGTCATCGAGCGCACCTGCGCCGAGTGCGGAGCGACGCTGACCGAGGAGGAGATCAAGGCCTCGCTGGAGGCCGGCGAGATCTACCTCTGCTCGGTGCACGCGGCGGAGCAGGTGCCGCTGGAGGCCGAGGATCAGGTGGAGGAGTAGGGCGAGGGCTTAAGCGGACGCTCGCGTCGCCCTCGCTGGGGCGTCAAGGGTTGCGAGGGGTGTCGACGCGCACCATCTCCGCAATGTCGCTCAGGCTTGGCCTATTCGGGAAGGTCTGTCGGGCCGTCCATGCTCTCACCGCTTGATCGCGTAGCTGGCGTCTGACCCGCCCCGCTGGGGAAGTGCATGATCAGCACTGTTGCCTCGTCAGCCTCGAGCTCAGAATCAAGCTCTAGGCGAGCCTCGCTCTCTTCGACTAGTTCCTCAACGCGTTTCAGCGTCGACATCAGTTCCCCGGAGACAGCCTCCCAGGCCTCCTTGTCAAGCCGTCCGAGCGTCCTACTGAAGTGGACGTCTGCGCGATCGAAGTCGCCGTTCTCGACGGCGGAAAAGGTGCGCGCGAACGCCACCTGCAGGCTGCCTCCGAGAGCCGCTCGTTTTAACCTCTGAGGGAGATGGGCCCATCCCTCGTCCGTGATCGTCGGGCGCGTCTTCGCCGTGTAGTGGTGCTCGATTGCGCCACGCCGTGCTGTTCGACTGACCAGTTCGACAAGGCCAAGGTCGACCAGTTGGCGGACGTGATAGCTCGTATTCGAAATGGGCGCACCGAGCTGGCTCGCGAGGTCGCTCGGGCTGGCGACCCGTCTGTCGAGCAGGCCGAGAATTTGGATTCGGAGTGGATGGGCCCAGGCCCGCGCGAGCTTCTCCGCCAAATCTCGGACATCCGAGGCCTCGACCAGCTCTGGAGTTGCCGTCATTCGGGCTCGCTCGATTGTGCGGATCGTTGAGTCGGCGTTTGTTCATGCCTAACACGAAACTCGGCGAACCCGCTAGACGCAAGCACGAGCAGGAACGCCGCGAGTTGATCCTGCGGCACGTGGAAAGCTCGATGCCGCGACTCATCGTCGGGATCGACGATGACTTCCCAGCCCCAGCGGCCCAGGGAGCTTGCCGACGAAGTCCAAGTCATCACCGGCCGCAGTGTGGCCGATCGATAATCTGGACTGCTCAGGGTTGACTGACTGCCGCTCACAGAGCCATACGACGCACCGCGGCGCTCGCGCCGCGCCCCGGTCGCGGCCGGTGGCGGAGAGCAAATGCTGGGCCATCAACGCTGATCGAAGCCCAACTCGAACAGCGACGACAGTAGATCCATGCGGACTTGGGCGTAGAAGCACCTCCGCGCGGCCGGCGCCAGCAAGTCGTCGCGTCCGATCGGCATGGACGCGTGGGACCAAGGGCGTCCTTGAACCGCACCCGGCCGGTCCGCACGCGCACGCATCAGCGCCCAATTACGCCTGGATGCTGATCTCCGTCTCTTCTCGCGCGCCCAAGTCGTGCCCGACATCACAGGCTTCCACTGACTCAACGGAGCTTAATGACCACAGTGATCCCCTTTCGTGCCGGCTTGCAATGAGATCAGTGACCTTCCACGGATTCCTCATGGCTGAGATCCCGGCACGATTCAGGATCGTTTCATCGCGTGGGCCCGAGCGGGTCAAGCTCGAAAGCGCCAAGACACGTTACGCACCCTCACCAGACGATTGTGCGGGCCTTCGCTCGGGGCTAATTCAACTGCTGATCAGGTGATCGGCCCTCCCATGGTTCGGCAAGGACGTCGGAGCGACCACTTCCTCGAAACGTAGGACGAAGGCATCGCACGCCGTACCGGCGGCACGACGTCGACCCGACGCGGTGCGCGCAAAGCGCGCGCACCTCCGCCAGAGCTCGCCTGTCGCGCGAGGGTCGTCAACCCTCGCCAGCCATCGCCCCTTCGGTCAGCGCAGCTTCATTATCACGGTGCCTCCTTGCATTGCCGGGACTACCGGGTAAGACCGCCTGCTGGGTCAATTTCGTTTCATCAATACGCTCTGCTCGCGCAAAGCAGGCAGATCTAGCGCTTGAGCTAGCTCATTCGGCCAGACTAGAACCGAGGGTGCTCGGTTCGGCAGCTGAGCTGTGGCACTATCAAGATGATCAAAACGCGTGGAGTGGGAGGAGACTTGATTGACCGTACCTATCGATATCACGGATCCAAAGCTGGTCCGGGCGTACGCTCATCCGCTTCGGATCCAGATCCTGGGCCTATTGGACAACCGCGTCGCAAGTCCGAGCGAGATCGCAACAGCGCTCGGTACGCCCCTGTCGAACACGGCGTATCACGTCAGGCAACTCGTCGCCTTGGACCTTGTCGAGCTAGTGGGTCGAACGGCGCGACGCGGAGCGATTGAGCATCACTACACGGCCCGCGTACGGCCGACGATCACGGATGAAGGTTGGGCTCAAATGCCCGAAATCGTGAAGCGAGCAGTAGTCGGAGGCCTGCTTGAGCAAACGATCGGACAAGTTCTCGCCGCCGCGGAGGCAGGCGGTTTCAATCGCAAGGATGCCCACCACAGCCGAACTGCGGGCCGTCTAGACGAGCTCGGGTGGAAGATCGTCTCGCAAGAACTTGCGCGTACGCTCGAGCGCATCGAAGAGGCCGTGAAGGAAAGCGAAGCTCGCATCGCCGAGGACCCGGCAGCGTCAGTACTTCCGACCGTCCTCGTGATGATGCAGTTCGTCGCGGCCGAAACGGAGGAGGCACCGCCGCACTTGCCGGCTCGGTCATCGACCGGACGCGCAGGTGAAGACGTTCTTGGTCCCATCGAGCATCGAAGGGCCCGACCGCTCTCTGAATAGGCGAGCGGTTACGCGGAGCCCCGCTCCAGCAGCGCCACGCACTCGATGTGCGGGGTCTGCGGGAACATGTCGACCGGCCTGACCGCCGTCAGGCGGTAGCCGGCGTCCGCCAGCTGTCGGGCGTTCGGCGCGAGCGTGGTCGGGTTGCACGAGACGTAGACGATTCGCTCGGCCTCGGTCTCCAGCACCCGACGCACGATCTTCTGGGACAGGCCCGCGCGCGGCGGGTCGATCACGACGACGTCGGGGCGGCCGGCTTCCTCGAGCAGCGGCCGCAGCGCCGTTCGGACGTCGCCCGCGAAGAAGCGCACGTTGTCGATCGAGTTGAGCGAGGCGTTGCGGATCGCGTCGGCCACGGCTCGCTCCACCACCTCGATGCCCCACACCTCGCCGGCCGCGGTCGCCATCGCCAGCGCGATCGTCCCGATACCGCTGAAGAGGTCGAAGACGCGCTCGCGGCCGCTCAGCCCGGCGAGCTCGGCCGCGGCTCCGTAGAGCCGCTCCGCCATGTCGGTGTTCACCTGGAAGAACGCCTCGGGCGACACGCGGAAGCGCAGCCGGGCCCCGAGCGCCTCCAGCTCCTCCTCGATCTCACCGGGACCGTGCAGGAGCGTCGTCTCGCCCTCCCGGGTGGTCTCGGACACGCCGCCGGTCCGGGTCCAGAGGAAGCTGTCGGCGCCGGCGACCGCCGCCAGCTCGTCGGCCGGGCAGTCGCCCGCGCTCGTGACCAGCCGCGCCTGGAGCATCCCCGTGCGCCGCCCCTCGCGCACCACGAGGTTGCGCAGGAAGCCCGACCCGTCGCGCCGGTCCCATGGCGCGAGTCCCTGCGAACGGCACCACGCCTTCACCCGCTCGCGCACATCGTCCACCCGCTCGGACGCCAGCACGTCCTCGGTCACGTCGTCGATCTCGTTCCAGCGGCCGGGTCGGTGGAATCCGAGCCTCAGCTCGCCGTCCTCGCCGCGACCGAACGAGTACTCGAGCTTGTTGCGGTAGCGCCACGGCTCGACGGCGGGCACGATCGGCTCGACCGGCGGCCGCTCGAACCCGCCGATCCGCTCCAGCGCGTCGCGGACCTGGCGCTCCTTCTCCTCGAGCTGGCGCTCGTATGGCAGTACCTGCCACGGCGCGCCCGGGTGCGCGACCCGCGGCTCGATCCGCTCCGGACTCGGCTCGATCAGCTCCACGGCGCGCGCCTCGGCATATCCGCGCTTGGCCTTGGTCACGACCGCCCGCAGCCGGTCGCCCGGCATGCCTCCCTGGACGAAGACGACGAACCCGTCGCGGCGCGCCACGCCGTTGCCGCCGTGCGCCAGCGACTCGACCGTCAGCTCGAGCTCGGCCCCGCGCACCGGGCGCGCGGGCCGCGCCTCCTTCGTCTGGGTCATGCGACCTATGCTGGCAGGCCCGTGGACCTGGCCGCCTACCGCGCCGGGGCGGAGGCATTCTTCCTCTCCCTCGAGCGCGAATACCTGCTCCACCTGTCCGGGCGCCAGGAGACGCTCGACATCGAGCCGATCTACGAGCGTCATGCCGACCTGTTCCGCCGCGAGACCGTGGAGACCCTGCGCGAGGGCGGCGCCCCGCGCGAGCTGCTGCGCTTCGCGGTCGAGGGCCTGATCGGGCAGGCGACCAAGGCGGAGCAGGCCGAGCTGGGCCGCCGGGAGGCGACGCTGACCGTGGTGGTGGACGGCTCCGAGCTCGGCTTCAGGCAGACGGCCGTGGCACAGGCCAACGAGCCGGACCCCGAGCGCCGCGCGGCGATCGAGCGCGCGCGGCTCGACGCGACCGACGAGTCGCTCAACCCGCTGATGCGGGAGGCCCACGACCGCCAGGCACAGCTCGTGCGCGACCTCGGCTGGACGAGCACCGTCGCGATGTGCGAGGAGCTGGGCGACATGGACCTGCACGCGCTCGGCCGGCAGGCGGACGCGTTCCTCGCCGCGAGCGAGCCCTCGTACGAGGACGTCGTTGGCCCGGTGGTGGAGCGCGAGCTGGACATCCCGTTTCACCGCATCAGGCGCTCGGACCTGGCCGCGTTCTTCCGCGCCCCCTCGCTCGACCCCGGCTTCCCGGCCGCCGACCTGGTTGCGTCGCTCGACCGCACGATCGAGGGCATGGGGCTGACCCGCGAGCGCATCGCCGTCGACGCCGAGGAGCGGCCGACCAAGTCGCCTCGGGCCTTCTGCGCACCCGTGCGAGTGCCCGACGAGGTGCACCTGGTGATCGCCCCCCACGGCGGCCGCGACGACTACGAGGCCCTGATGCACGAGGCCGGCCATGCGCTCCACTACTCCCACGTCTCGCGCGAGCTGCCGTTCGAGCAGCGCTGCCTGGGCGACAACTCGGTGACCGAGGGCTTCGCCTTCCTCCTCCAGCACCTCGTGGCCGACGGCGCCTGGCTGCACGACCTGCTCGGCATCCGCGACCCGACTCCGGTCCTGACCTTCCTGCGCGCGTCGCGGCTCGTGTTCCTGCGGCGCTACTCGGCCAAGCTCGGATACGAGCTGGCGCTGCACGGCCGGCCGCGCTCGCCCGCCGCGAACGCGGAGGACCATGCCCGCCGGCTGTCGGAGGCGCTGCACGTCGACTGCCCGACCGAGACCTGGCTGAGCGACGTGGACGCGTTCTTCTACACGGCGCGCTACCTGCGGGCGTGGGCGCTCGAGACCCACCTCAGGAGACTGATGCGCGAGCGGTTCGGCCAGCGCTGGTTCCGCGAGCCCGAGGCGGGCGCGCTGCTCGTGTCGCTCTGGAGCGAGGGCCAGACGCGCTCGGCCGACGAGCTGCTCGCCGAGCTCACCGGCGAGCGGCTGGACCTGTCGGCGCTGGTGGCGGACCTGGCGCTGCACTAGCCGCGCCGGACCTCGCCAACGGTCAACCCAGCTTCGACTCGATCGCGTCGAGCACGGACTTGCGGTTCGCGTTGCGACGCTCGTAGTCGCGGACCTTGCGCAGCTCCGCCGGCACGAGCGGATCGAGCCGGCTCTGCACCTGCGCGGCCGTCAGGTCGTCGTAGCCCAGGATCGGGAAGCTCGGGCCCACACCCGCCACACGGCGGGCGCGATCGGCCTGCGCTATCGCCACGTCGCCGGCGTCGCGCACGCGCGAGCGGGCCCGAGACGTGGCCTCGCCCACCTGGCCGCGCGCCCGGCCGGCCGCCTTGCGCGCGTCCTTCAGCTGGTCGCCGCCGCGTCCGAGCAGCTGCTCCAGGTCGCCGAGCACGTCGTTGGTCTGCTTGCGGCCGCGGTCGAGCAGGCTGCGCACCAGCTCCTGCCCGTCCTCGGCCGTCATCCGGCCGCGGCTGACCGCGTCGTCGAGCACCTCCTCGATGCGGTCGCGCGTGAGCATGACCAGGTTGAGCGGCGCGACGACGCCGCGCGCGATGGCATCGCGCAGCTCGGCCACTGACTTGCCTGAGAACTCCGAGACCGGGCCGGCCGCGGCGCTGCCCGCCTGGCGCGCCCGCTTCTGCGCCGTCTGCTGCCGGCCGCGCGCCTTGCCGCCTTTGCTCGCGGCGGCCTTGCGGCCGGACTTGGAGCGGGGCGAGCTCGTCGCCCGGCTGCGCGAGGCGCTGCCCGAGCGGGACTTGGCGGCGCCGCCGCGGCTGGACGACGCGCTCTTGCGGGCGGTGGAGCCTCCACGGCTCGAGGACGACGCGCTCTTGCGGGCGGTCGAGCCTCCGCGACCCGACGACGACGTCCTCTTCGCGCCGGTGGAGCGCGAAGACGATCCCTTGCGACGCCCGGCGCTGCTGCCCCTTCCGCCGCCGCCGCGCGAACCACTGGATGTCTCAGCCATCTCACTCTCCTCCTGCTCGTGTGCGCAGCACTATTCCACCTCGAACCCGCCCGCGACGAGCGGGTGGTCGGATAGCCGGATTACCCGGCCGCGGCCGTCCGGAACCTCGCGGGCCCCATCCGGCAGCGCGCGCGGCGCCTGGAGCGGCCGCAGCCCGTTCGTCAGGAGGTGGTCGAGCGCGTGGCGGTCCGCCGGCGCGCTCAGCCCAAGGCGCCGCTCCAAGTGCTCGTAGGTCTCTGGAGCCCGACGCGGTCGCAGGTTCAGGTCGCCGCCGAAGACGAGCGGGACGCCGCCGGCCCAGTCGAGCGCCCGCTCGGCGGCCGCGATCACCTGACCCGACGCCTCGGGCCCGTGCCCGGTGGCGCCGTGCAGGTTGGCGACGGCCAGGCGGCGGCCGCCGGGCCCGTCGAGCGACGCGAAGAGCATCCGCCGGCGCTCGGGCCGCCGCGTGAGCGTGTACTCGCGCGAGCCGGCGACACGCCAGGGCGGACGGACGAGCAGCTGGTTGGACCCGCCCTCGTTCGATGCGACCAGGTCGGGGTTGAGCCGCGCGAGCGCGGCCCGCAGCCCTTCGAGCCGATTGCGCGAGGTGAGCGTGAGGACGCCCGCTGCGCCCGTCGCCGCGCACAGCGGATCGAGCCAGCCCGGCGGCGCCTCCTGGAGCAGCGCCACGTCCCACTCCTGCCGGGCGAGCACCTCGCCGAACTCGCGCAGCAGCGGACGGTTGACCTGCGCGTGCGTGCGGTTGCGCTCGGTGAGGCGCAGCAGGCGCGAGCGCAGGGTGAAGAGCGACGGGTCGGGCGGGAAGTCGCGCCCGTGGAAGAGGTTCCAGGTAACTGCGCGGACTACGATCCGCGGGTGGCGCGTCACTTCCTCACCGGCGACGAGCTTACGCGCGGCGAGCTGCTGGGCCTGCTGGACCGCGCGGTCGAGCTGAAGGCCGACCGCGGCGCGTCGCGCGCGCTCAACGGCCGCAGCGTGGCGCTGATCTTCGAGCGCCCGTCCACACGCACGCGTGTCTCGTTCGAGGTCGGCGTGGCCGAGCTCGGGGGCCATCCGGTGGTCCTGCGCGAGGGGGAGACGCAGCTCGCGCGCGGCGAGCCGCTGCGCGACTTCGCGGTGGTGCTGTCGCGCTTCGTGGCCGCGATCGGGGTGCGCACCGGCCCGCACGCGACGGTGGACGAGCTGGCCGAGCACTCGGACGTGCCGGTGATCAACATGCTGACCGCCGACCACCATCCCTGCCAGGGGCTGGCCGACCTCCTGACGCTGCGCGAGCGCTTCGGCGACCTGGAGGGCCTGAAGCTGGCCTACGTCGGCGACGGCAACAACGTGGCCAACTCGCTGATGCTGCTGGGCGCGAAGGCCGGGATGGAGGTGGCGGTGGCGACGCCCGAGGAGCGGCGCCCGTCGCTGTCGGTGGACGGCGGATCGGTGACCGTGACCTCCGACCCGGCGGCGGCCGCGGCCGGCGCACACGCGCTCTACACCGACGTCTGGGTGAGCATGGGCGACGAGGCGCAGGCGGACGCCCTCCGCACCGCCCTCGCGCCCTACCGGCTGGACACGGCGCTGCTGGAGCGGGCCCGGCCCGAGGCCGTGGCGCTCCACTGCCTGCCCGCCCATCCGGGCGAGGAGATCGCGGCGGACGTGCTGTACGGGGAGCGCTCGGCGGTGTGGGACCAGGCGGAGAACCGCCTGCACGCGCAGAAGGCGCTGCTCGAGCTCCTGGTGGCCGGCGCCGCCTCGAGCTAGCTCGCCCGCGGGCGCAGCCCGAAGCCGCGGATCAGGAGCAGCGCGCTCTCGGCCAGGCTCCCCCGCGCCGGCAGCAGCCCGAGCTGCACGGCCGCGTCATAGAGGTCGAAGAAGCCGCGCGCGCGGCGGACGCGGCCGTCGGACAGCTCGAGGTAGTGCAGGCCCTGGACCACCACGAAGCGGCCGCTGGCCGGCACGCCGCCGACCGTTCCCCGGTGGGTGCCCAGCAGGCGCCACGGCACGCACGCGAACCCGCCCTCGGCCAGCGCCTGGCCCATCGGCTCTAGCCGCAGGTCCGGGAGCGCCTCGCGGTAGCGCGCGGCGTGATCGGCGATCGCGTCGAGTCCCTCGACCGGCTCCGCCGTGAGCGGGTCCTCGTACGCCACCGCCGCCGAGCAGCACTCCGCGAACAGCTCGCGGTCGCCGCTGGCCCAGGCGGCCCGCCAGCGGGCGGGCAGGCCCCCGACCTCGTCCAGCGCGCCGTCCGTCACGTGAGCTCGGGCACGCCCTCGGTGGGCGTGGACGCCTGGGCGTAGGTGCGGCGCGGGATCCGCCCGGCCTCGAACGCGATCCGCCCCGCCTCCACGGCCAGCCGCATCGCGCGGGCCATGCGGGCAGGGTCGGCGGCGCGCGACACCGCGCTCGCCAGGAGCACGCCGTCGCAGCCGGCCTCCATCGCCAGCGTCGCGTCCGACGCGGTGCCGATCCCGGCGTCGAGGATCACGGGCACGCCCGCGCGCTCCACGATCAGCCCGAGGTTGTAGGGGTTGCGGATGCCCATGCCGCTGCCGATCGGCGAGCCCAGCGGCATCACCGCCGCGCAGCCCGCGTCCTCCAACCGGCGCGCCAGCACCGGGTCGTCGTTGGTGTACGGCAGCACCGTGAAGCCGTCGGCCACCAGCGTCTCGGCCGCGTCGAGCAGCTCGGTGGGGTCCGGCAGCAGCGTGCGGTCGTCGCCGATCACCTCGAGCTTCACCCAGTCGGTCTCGAACGCCTCGCGCGCGAGCTGAGCGGTGACCACGGCGTCGCGCGCCGTGAAGCAGCCGGCGGTGTTCGGCAGCAGCGTGCAGCCCGCGTCCTCCAGCACCTCGACGATCGAGCCGCGGGCCGAGGGGTCCACGCGCCGCAGCGCCAGCGTCGCCAGCTCCGCGCCCGAGGCCCGCACCGCCGCGGCCATCGCCGTGAGGCTGCGGAAGCCGCCGGTGCCCATGATCAGCCGCGAGCCGAACTCCCGGCCGGCGATGACGAGCCCGCTTCGCTCAGCCACCCTGCACCGCCGTGAGGACCTCCACGCGCTGGCCGTCGCGCAGCTCGGCGCGCCAGGCCGCGCGCGGCACCACCTCGCCGTCGACGGCCACAGCCACCCCGCGGCCCTTCGCCTGCGCGCCGCTGGCCTCCACCGCGTCGCGCACGCTGCAGCCGTCCGGCAGCTCGCGCGGCTCGCCGTTCAGGACGACGTTCACACCCGCGCCTCCGCCAGGCGGCCGCCGCGCTCGAAGCGCGACGGCGAGAACCGCTGGACGGTCTCCGGCAGGGAGCGGCCCAGCAGCAGGTCGGTGACGGCGTCGGCGGTGATCGGGGCCAGCAGAACGCCGTTGCGGTGGTGGCCGGTGGCCCACAGGAGTCCGTCCGGCCCGGCGGCCCCGATCAGGGGGCAGTTGTCGGGCGTGCCAGGACGCAGCGCGGCCGCGGTCTCCACCAGCTCGTGCTCCTCGACGTCGGGCAGCACCTCCCAGGCGGCCTCCAGGAGACGCTGCACCGCGCCCGCGGTGACGGTGGTGTCGAAGCCCCGCTCCTCCACGGTCGCCCCGACCACCACCTCGCCGCTCGGCCGGGTGACGACGTAGCAGCGCGGCGTGCGCACGATCCGCTCGGCCAGCCGCGGTCGGGCCGGGCCTGAGAGCCGCACGAGCTGGCCTTTCACCGGGCGCACGGGCGAGCCGGCGCCGCCAAGCGAAGCGCTCCAAGCCCCGGCCGCCACGACCACCCGGCCGGCCGGCACGCGATCTTCGGCCATCGCGACGCCAGTCACCACGCCGCCGCGCTCCTCGATCCCGGTCACCTCCACGCCCGTGCGCACCTCGGCTGCCGGAGCCGCGTCGAGCGCGGCGCGCAGTGCGCGCAGCACGGCGCGCGGATCCACCGACCCGTCGCGGGGCGCCAGCACACCGCCGTGCAAGCGCGGGGACAGGCCGGGCTCCAGGCGGCGGCACTCGCGTCCCGTCAGCCACCGGGCCTCGAGGCCCAGCGAGCGCTGGAGCTCGTGCAGGCGGCGGAGCTCCTCGGCGTCGTCGCGGTCGGCGGCCACCACCAGGGCGCCGCTCTCGCGGTGGGCGAGGTCGATCCCGCTGCGCTCGGACAGCTCCGCCGCGAACGCGGGCCACGCGGCAGCGCCGGCCAGGTTGAGCCGCAGCAGGTGCTCCTCGCCGAACTCCGCCTCGGTGACCGGGGCGAGCATGCCGGCGGCGGTGGCCGACGCCGACGGCTCCGGCGTGCCGCGGTCGAGCACGAGCACGGACAGCCCGGCGCGCGCGGCGTGCCACGCGCAGGCCAGCCCGACGATGCCCGCGCCGACCACGACCACATCGCGCTCCGGCATCTGTTTCCCCATCCGGCCTCCGACCTCCTGGCGAGGGCCGGCGCCGATCGATTTGCCTACGCCGGAATTACCCGGATCAGGTTCAACGGTCGGCGGCGACCAGCCGCCCTCTCAGCCCGGTCCGACCCGAGCTCCCGCACGGCACCAATCCTAGTAGCGCGCGGGCGGAGGCGGAGGGGGACCGTCGTCGTAGCCGCGGTGGCGCGCCCGGTCGCTCCAGGCGAACGTGTAGATCAGCGACAGGATCAGCCCGAGGATGCCCACGATCATCAGGATCGTGCCCACCGTCTGGATGTCGATGCCGGAGACGTGCGCGGTGACCGCGTACTTGAGAATGGCCCCGATCGCGATCAGGACTATCGAGGTGCCGATCGTCATGGCCGCGCCAGGATAGAGGAGGGGTCAGCCGCCAAGACTCCCTCTGTCAGGATCAGTGGCGTGACCAGCCGGGCCGACGCGAACGAGCGGCTGCGCGCCGCGCGCCTGTACCTGATCCTGGAGGCCCGCGTGGGCGGACGCAGGGCGGCCGAGATCGCCGCGCCCGCGCTGGAGGGCGGCGTGGACCTGGTGCAGCTGCGCGACAAGCGCGCTGGCGACGACGAGATCGTGGCCGCCGGCCGCGAGCTGCGCGCTGTGTGCGAGGAGCGGGGGGCGCTCCTGGTGGTGAACGACCGCCCCGACCTCGCACTTCGGTGCGCGGCCCACGGGGTGCACCTGGGGCAGGACGACGCGCGCGTGGAGGACGTGCGGGCCGAGATGGGCGAGCGTCTGTTCATCGGCCTCTCCACCCACACCCCCGCGCAGGTGGACGCGGCCGAGCGTTCGCCCGCGGACTACTTCGCTGTGGGGCCGGTGTACGAGACGCCGACCAAGCCCGGTCGCGCCGCCGTG
The DNA here is from genome assembly GCA_036389105.1 of Thermoleophilaceae bacterium. Classification (GTDB taxonomy): domain Bacteria; phylum Actinomycetota; class Thermoleophilia; order Solirubrobacterales; family Thermoleophilaceae; genus AC-37. Next base: position 25,782 of record DASVQK010000130.1, on the reverse strand, counting down.
GGCCTGGAGCTGGTCCGGTACGCCGCGGAACACGCCTCCAAGCCGTGGTTCGCGATCGGCGGGATCGACGCGGGCAACGCGGACGCCGTGGCGGGGGCGGGCGGGCGCCGGATCGCCGTGGTGCGCGCGATCCGCGACGCCTCCGACCCGGAGGCGGCGGCGCGCGCGTTGCGGGCCGCCGTGGAGAAGGAGGCCGCGGCGCAGCAGCTGCGCGGCGCCGTGGAGACGGAGGCCCCGGTTGGGTAAGCGCTCCAGGCGGAAGGCGCGCCCCCAGGCGTCCGCGCCACCCCCGCGCCCGCGGCCACGGCCCAACCGGGCTTCGCGCTCCGAGGCCAAGGACGCCGCCGCGCGTGAAGCGCTCGTGCCTCTCCGGGAGGGCGAGCGGCCGCGGGCGGTCACGGTCGCTGCCGTGGTCGCCTTCCTGCTGGCGCTGGCGAACGTGGTGTCGTGGCTGGCCGGGGTGGAGATCGGCGGCAAGCGGCCGGCGGCGTCCGGCATCCTGAGCTACACGGCGCTGATGCTGATCGCGGCCTGGGGCATGTGGCGGGCCCGCTACTGGGCCGTGCTCGGCATGGAGGCGATCCTGGGCATCCTGATCCTGATCTTCTCGGTGCTCATCTTCACGGCCTCCAACGTGGTGACCGCGTTGATCGCGCTGGCCGTGATCGTTCCCGCCGGGACCCTGTTCTGGTTCCTGATCAGGGCGATGGCGCGCATCCAGATGCCGGAGCGGCGGCCGCCGGCGTGACCGACGGCGACGGTGCGAGCGGCGCGGTCGCCGCCCGCGAAGGTTTCTCGATCGTCCAGCGCGTCCGCTTCGGCGACCTGGACGCCATGCAGCACATGAACAACGTCGAGTTCCTGCGCTTCTTCGAGACGGCGCGGATCGACTGGTTCCGGCACGCGCTGCCGGAGCACCACCCCGGGCAGCGCGAGGCGTTCGGGTTCATCTTCGCCGAGTGCCACATCGCGTACCGCGCGCCGGCGTTCTTCGACGACGAGATCCGCACCTGGATCCGGCCGGTGGAGATGAAGCGCTCGAGCATCCGGCTCGGTTTCGAGATGCGGGTGGAGTCCGCCGACCGGCTGGTGGCGGACGGGTGGGGAACCGTCGTGGGCTACGACTACGAGCGGGGCAAGCCGCAGCCGCTGCCCGATTCGGTGCGCGAACGGGTCGCGCCGATGCTTGGATAGCCTGCCTGCCCGATGGCCGAGAAGAGCTACGACTGCATCGTCATCGGCTCCGGCCCGGGCGGATACGTCGCGGCGATCCGCTCCGCGCAGCTCGGCATGAGCACCGCGATCGTGGAGAAGGACCGGATGGGTGGGCGCTGCCTGAACTACGCGTGCATCCCGGCCAAGGCCGTACTGCGGGCCGCCGACGTGATGAGCGAGGTGCGGCACGCGGGCCAGTTCGGCATCCAGGTCGATGGCGCCTCGGTGGACTTCTCGGGGGTGGCAAAGCACCGCGACAAGGTGATCAAGACGCTGACCGGGGGCGTGGGCGGCCTGATGAAGAAGAACAAGGTCGACGTGGTGGAGGGTCACGCCGCGCTTACGGGCGAGGGCTCGATCCGCATCGGCGCCTCCAAGGACGGCACCGAGATCGAGGGGAAGAACATCGTCCTGGCGACCGGGTCGGTGCCAAAGCCGATCCTGGGCCTGAAGTTCGGCGGCCGGGTGCTGGGCACCGAGACCGCGTGGGCCCTCGGCGAGCTGCCCGGCTCGCTGGCCGTGATCGGCGCGGGCGCGTCGGGCACGGAGGTCGCGTCCGCGTTCGGGCGTCTGGGCACCGACGTGGTGCTGCTCGAGGCGCTGCCTCAGATCCTGCCGCTGGAGGACGAGGACATCGCGAAGGCGGCCGCGCGCGAGATCGGGAAGCAGAACGTGGAGATCGTGACCGGCGCGGACATCGCGAAGGCCGAGGCCGGCGACGACGCCGTGAAGCTGACGTACGGCGGCGAGGAGCACTCCTTCGACTACGTCTGCATCGCTGCCGGCCGCGGCCCCGACTTCGAGAACCTGGGCCTGGAGGACGCCGGCGTGAAGACCGACGACAAGGGCCTGATCGAGGTGGACGGCGCGATGCGCACGTCGGTGGAAGGCATCTTCGCTATCGGCGACATCGTGCCCGGCCCCGCGCTGGCGCACAAGGCCTCCGACGAGGGCGTGATCGCGGTCGAGGCCGCGGCCGGCGGGGATCCGCACCCGATCGACTACCGCTACGTACCCGCGGCCACCTTCTGCCACCCGCAGGTGGCCAGCTTCGGCATGACGGAGAAGGAGGCTCGCGACGAGGGCCGCGACGTGGTCGTGGGCAAGGTGCCGGTGGCCGCCGTGGGCGCGCCCACGGTCTACGGCGACCGCGCGGGCATGATCAAGATCGTCGGCGACAAGGAGTACGGCGAGCTCCTGGGCGGACACATCGTCTGCGCGAAGGCGGCCGACCTGATCCAGGAGCTGGTGAACGCCCAGGTGCTGGAGGGAGGCTTCGGCGAGGTGGCGCGCACGATCCACTCGCACCCGTCGTTCGCCGAGGCCGTGATGGAGGCCGCCCGCGCCGCGGACGGCTGGCTGATCCACGGCTAGCCGCGCCGGCGTGGCCCGGCCGCTCTTCTTCTACGACGTGGGGTCGCCGTGGTGCTGGCTGGCGGCTGAGCGGGTTGGTGGGGGGCCGGAGTGGGTGCCGGTTCGGGTGCGCTCCGCTCAGACGGCTGCGGTGGACCGTGCCGCGATCGAACAGCGGGCAGTTAGGGAGGGACTCTTGCAGGTTCGGTGGCCTGAGCCGTTTCCCTTCGACTCGCGCGTGGCCATGCTCGCCGCGACGTTCGCGAAGCACGCCGGGCGGGGGGTGGCGTACTCGCTGGCCGCGATGCGACAGGCTTTCACCGCTGGGCGCGATCTGGCGGTCGTCGACAACGTGCTCATCGCCGCGGCGGCGTGCGAGCTGCATCCGCGGGCGGTGCTGAAGGGCATCGAGGCTCGCGCCGTGGCCGAGGCCCTGGACCGCGCGTCGGAGCGAGCGGCGGCTCTCGGCGTGTCAGAGCTCCCCGCGCTTACCGATGGCGATGAGGTGGTGGCCGGACCGCGGCTGCTCGATTCGGAGCTTTTTCAATCGAGTGGTTAGTTGAGGGCGCTATAGCACCCTCAAGTCACCACTCGATTCGATTTCGCGGCGGCGCGCTGTCCGGGTCGGGCGCGAGCATTGGTCCATGCGCTTCGCCACGTTGCGCCGCGTGCTGACCGCGCCCCTGCGCGGGTTCGGCCGGCTGATCCTGGCCGTGGTCGCGCTGCTCACCGCGGGAGGGCGCTCGTCCGAGGGAGTAACTTCCAATTCGGTGGCCGTCGAGGAGCGCGACAGCAAGGCCCAGGAGGCGAAGGAGAAGGCCGACCAGGCCGAGGCCAAGGCGCGCGAGGCCCGGGAGAAGCTCGGCGACGGGGACGGCGGCGGGCCGCCGGCCGTCGACCGCAAGCCGCCCGAGGACGTGGGCTCGCGGCACGACCTGCCCGACGCCGAGACCGCGAGGAGCGTGCTGGAGAAGATGATGCTCATCCGCCACTTCGAGGAGCGCGCGGGCGAGATGTACGCCAAGGCCAAGATCGGCGGCTTCCTGCACCTGTGCATCGGCGAGGAGGCCACCGTCGTGGGTGCGGTGGACGCCATGCGGGAGGGGGACTACCTGCTGTCCACCTACCGCGAGCACGGCCAGGCGCTGGCGCGCGGCACCGACCCCAAGGCGGTCATGGCCGAGCTGTTCGGCCGCGTGGACGGCTGCTCGAAGGGCCACGGCGGCTCGATGCACCTGTTCGACCTGGAGCGCCGCTTCCTCGGCGGCTACGGCATCGTGGGCGGCAACCTGCCGCTGGCGGCGGGCGTCGGCCTGGCCGCCGACTACGAGGGCACGGACGACGCCGTGGTCTGCATGTTCGGCGACGGCGCCAGCAACCAGGGCACGTTCGGGGAGACCATGAACCTGGCGGCCCTGTGGGACCTGCCCGTCGTGTTCCTCGTGATCAACAACCAGTTCGGGATGGGCACGGCTCTGGAGCGGCACTCGGCGGTCACCGACCTATCGCGCAAGTCGGAGGGGTTCGGGGTTCCCGGCACGCGCTGCAACGGCATGGACGTGCTGGACGTCCACGCCTGCGTGTCCGAGGCGCTGCGCAAGGCGCGCGAGGACCGCCAGCCGCAGCTGGTGGAGGCGGTCACCTACCGCTACCGCGGCCACTCGATGGCCGACCCCGAGGAGTACCGCACCAAGGAGGAGGTGGAGGAGTGGCGCGGTCGCGACCCGATCCTCACCTTCCGCCAGCGCCTTGCCGAGGAGGACGTCCTGTCCGAGGAGGACGCCGAGAAGCTCGACGAGGCCGCCGTCGAGCGCGTGGACGAGGCCGTGGAGTTCGCCGACCAGAGCCCGTTCCCGGACCTTGACTCCCTGTACGACGACATCTACGTCTACGGCGAGCAGGTGCCCGGCTGGTACACGGTGGACGAGCGCTCGCCCGAGGTCCACCCCGGGGAGCAGGAGGGCGAGGCCGGCGAGATCGCGCACGAGCTGGCCGAGGCCGGCGCCGCGTACGCCAACGTGGGCGACGCCCAGGCCCGCAAGCGCCAGAAGCGCGACAGCCAGGAGGCGGACGAAGAGGAAGGCGAGGGCGAGCCCAGCGACGAGGAACGCGACGAAGAGGGCGGGGGCGACTAGCGCGATGCCGACGATGCGCTACCGCGAGGCCCTCAACCAGGCCCTGCGCGAGGAGATGGAGGCCGACGAGAAGGTCTTCATCATGGGCGAGGACATCGGCGTGTTCCAGGGCGCCTTCAAGGTGACGCAGGGGCTGCTCGAGGAGTTCGGCGAGAAGCGCGTGCGCGACACGCCGATCTCGGAGAACACGATCGTCGGGATGGGCGTGGGCGCCGCCATGACCGGCCTGCGCCCGATCGTCGAGCTGATGACGATCAACTTCTCCCTGCTGGCGCTGGACCAGATCGTGAACTGCGCGGCGTCGATCCGCTACATGTTCGGCGGCCAGGTCAAGGTCCCGCTGGTCATCCGCATGCCGCAGGGCGCGGGGCACCAGCTGGGGCCCACCCACTCGCACTCGCTGGAGGCCATGTACCTGCACGTGCCGGGCCTGCTGGTGGCCGTGCCCACCACCGCCGCCGACGCCAAGGGCCTGCTCAAGGCGGCCATCCGCGACGACAACCCGGTCATCTTCATCGAGCACGAGTCGCTGTACGGCCAGCGCGGCGAGGTCCCCGAGAACGGCGGGCCGCTGCGGTTCGGCGAGGCGGCGGTCCGGCGCGAGGGCGACGACGTGACGATCGTCGGCATCTCGCGCATGGCGATCACGGCGGAGAAGGCGGCCGAGACGCTCGCGGACGAGCACGAGGTGGAGGCCGAGGTGATCGACCCGCGCACCCTGAGGCCGCTCGACCTGGACACGATCCTCGAGTCGGTGCGCAAGACCAACCGCGCGGTGATCGTCGAGGAGGGCTGGCCGCACGGGGGCGTGGGCGCGAACCTGGCCGCGTTGATCCAGGAGCAGGCGTTCGACCACCTGGACGCGCCCGTGGAGCGCGTGACCGGCGCCGACGTGCCTATGCCCTACTCCAAGCCGCTCGAGCAGGCGGCGTTCCCGCACCCCGAGCACGTGGTGCAGGCGGCGCTCGCCACCTTCCGCGACCTCGACTGACCGACACGGCAGGGCGGTGCGCCCGGGTAGCCTTCGCGATACATGGCCAGGCGCGTCGCAGCCGTCCTGATCCTCGCGGCGCTCGTCGCCGCCGGCTCGATCGAGTCCGCCGGCGGCCGCGCGCCGCACAGGGCCGCCGGCCCGCGCCTCAAGGCGTTCGACTCGTGCGGCGCCCTCGTCCGCTACGCGCGCCGCCATGTGAAGACCGAGCTTCGCGGCGGGGCGGGGCCGGGCAGTCGCGGCGGCGCGGTCATGGGCGCGCCCGCGTCGGGCCAGAGCGCCCCGCAGTCGTCCCCCCAGACCGCGGCGGGCGACTCCTCCTCGTCGCAGACCAACGTCCAGGAGGCGGGCGTGAACGAGCCCGATCTGGTCAAGTCGCGCGGCTCGCGCATCTTCGCCCTGGCCGGCGGCCGGCTGCACGCGGTCGAGACCGCCGGCGGCAAGCCGCGGCGGCTTGGCTCGCTGGCCCTGGAGGGATTCGCGCAGGAGATGCTGCTGCGCGGCGAGCGCCTCCTGGTGATCGGCTACGCCGGCGGCTCGGGCGTCACCCCCCAGCCGGCCCAGTCCGACGTGGTCGGGCCGAGTTTCCTGCCGCGGACGCTGCTGACCGAGGTGGACGTGAGCGACCCGGCCGCGATGCGCGTCGTGCGGACGCAGTCCCTGGACGGCTCGTACGTCAACGCCCGCAAGGTCGGCTCCAGCGCGCGCGTGGTGATCTCCTCGACGCCCGACGCCCTGACCGACAAGAGCATGCGCGCGCACGTCGGCGGTTGGGCGCCCACCGGCGTGCTGAAGCGCGCGAGCACCGGCCGGCAGACCAAGAAGCGCCTGACCTCGTGCCGCCACGTCCGCCGGCCGCGGGTCTTCTCCGGCCTGAGCATGCTCACCGTGCTGACGATCGACATGGATCGCGGCCTGCCGGCCGTCGACTCGGACGCGCTGATGACCGACGGGCAGCTCGTGTACGGGTCCACCCGGAGCCTCTACGTGGCCACCCAGCGCTGGATCGCCGCGCCGCAGTCATCGGACCAGCTGCCGCCGAGCGTCACTACGGCCATCCACAAGTTCGACGCCTCCGAGCCGGGCCGTACCACCTACCGCGCCAGCGGATCGGTCAGGGGCTCGCTGCTCAGCCAGTGGTCGCTGTCGGAGAACGGCGGTGTGCTTCGCGCCGCCACCACGGACTCGCCGGTCTGGTGGAGCGGGCGCCAGCGGAGCGAGAGCGAGAGCCTGATGACCGTCATGGAGGAGCGCGGCGGGCAGCTCGCTGAGGTGGGCCGCGTGGGTGGCCTGGGCCATGGCGAGCGCATCTACGCGGTGCGCTTCATCGGCGACACCGCGTTCGTCGTCACCTTCCGCCAGACCGATCCGCTCTACACGGTCGATCTCTCCTCACCCGAGCAGCCGAAGGTCGTGGGCGCGTTGAAGCTGCTCGGATACTCCGCCTACCTGCACCCCGTCGGCGGAGACCTGCTGCTCGGGGTCGGGCAGGACGCCACCGAGGAGGGCCGGACGCTCGGGACCCAGCTGTCGCTGTTCGACATCTCCGACCTGGCGAAGCCCGTGCGACTGCACCACCGGGCGATCGAGTCCGACTCCTCGTCCGAGGTCGAGTACGACCCCCACGCGTTCCTCTACTGGGCGCCGTCGAAGCTGGCGGTGATCCCGGTGGAGGCGTTCAACCGCGACCATCCGTTCATAGGCGCGATCGGCTTCCATGTGGACCGCTCGAGCGGTATCGGCGAGGCCGGCCGCGCGACGCACGGATCGAGCGACAACCGGATGCCGATCCTGCGCACGCTGGTGGTCGACGGCCGGCTCTTCACGGTCTCGGAGCTGGGCGTGGAGATGGACGACCTCGCCACTCTTGACGAGCGGGCGTTCGTGCCCTTCTCCGGCTAGCGGCCGCTTCCGTCGGCAGGCGCGTGGCACAATCGGCGCGTGGCGACCGACGTGACCATGCCGCGCCTCTCCGACTCGATGGAGGAGGGCACGATCCTGAAGTGGATCGTCGAGGAGGGCGGCGAGGTCAAGCGCGGCGAGCCGCTCGTCGAGATCGAGACCGACAAGGCCAACATGACGTACGAGGCCGACACCAGCGGCACGCTGATCGAGGTCGTGGCCGACGAGGGCGACACGCTGCCGATCGGCGAGGTGATCGCGCGGATCGGCGACGAGGGCGAGGAGCCATCGGGGAAGTCGGCCGACGAGGGCGAGGAGGAGAAGGACGAGGACGTCGAGGGCGAGGGCGAGGACGAGGGCGAGGACGACTCCGCCGAGGACGACGACTCCGCCGAGGACGCGGATAGCGACGGGGACGAGTCCGAGGACGCGGAGCCGGAGAAGGAGCCCGCGCGCGCGAAGTCGGACGGCGCGTCGGCCAACGGTGACGGCGAGCGCGTGAAGGCCTCGCCGGTCGCGCGCCGGATGGCCCGCGACATGGGCGTCGAGCTGGCGGAGCTGGAGGGCTCGGGACCGGGCGGCCGGATCGTGAAGGCCGACGTTGAGGCAGCGGCCAAGGACGGCGGCGGGAAGAAGGCGGCACCGGCTGCCGCTGACGGCGACGGCTCCGCTCCCGAGGTCGCGCGCGAGAAGGCGGAAGAGGCCAGGGAGAAGGCCGAGACGGCCCGCGAGAAGGCCACCGCCGCGGCCGGGGCGCCGGCCGGCGAGGGCGGGGCCAGGGGCCAGGTGGAGACCCAGGACCTCACGCGCCTTCAGAAGACGGTGACGCGCCGGATGGCGGAGTCGAAGGCCACGGCCCCCGACTACACGCTCCACATGGACGTGGACATGACCCTGTGCGTGGAGCTGCGCAAGCGCCTGAAGGAGGTGGAGGACCCGGCGCCGTCGTTCAACGACATGGTGGTGAAGGGCTGCGCCAACGCGCTGCGCGAGCACCCGCGGGTGAACGGCGCCTACCGCGACGGGCGCTTCGAGCTGTACTCGCGCGTGAACGTGGGCGTCGCGGTGGCCGCGCAGGACACCCTGGTTGTCCCGACCATCCACGACGCCGACAAGAAGTCGCTGGGCGAGATCGCCCGCCAGGCGCGCGAGCTGATCGCCAAGGTGCGCGACGGCAAGATCACCCCGCCCGAGGTGTCGGGGGGCACGTTCACCGTGTCGAACCTCGGCATGTACGGGGTGGACTCGTTCTCCGCCGTGATCAACCCGCCGCAGGCCGCGCTGCTCACGGTCGGCGCCCTGACCAAGCGCCCGGCCGTGGACGAGGGCGGCCGGATCGTGGCGCGCGACCAGATGACCCTGTCGCTGGTCTGCGACCACCGCATCCTGTACGGCGCGGACGGCGCCCAGTTCCTGGCACGCGTGCGCGAGCTGCTCGAGCAGCCGCTGGCGCTGGCGCTGTAGCGCGAGCAGCTCCTGGCTGGCGCTCTAGTAGCGGGAGGCGGCGGCGCCTACAGCGCGCCGCCGGCGACCGCCGGGGCGGTGGGGTCGTCGTCCCCGCCGCCTCCGCCCTCGCGGGCCAGGTAGTCCTCGGCCAGGAGCGGCTGCTCGCGCGAGCGCTCCACGACGTCGTGCAGCGACGACATCGACGCCACCTCCTCGACCTGCTCCTTCACGAACCACTGGACGAACTGCTCGCTGGCGTAGTCGGCGTCCTCGCGCGCGATCTTCATCAGGTTGAAGATCTCGTCGCCCACCCGCCGCTCCTGCTCGAGCGCCAGCGCGATCGGGGCCACGCAGTCCACGAACTGGAGCTGAGGCGCCTCCACTCCCGGGATCTCGACGCGGGCGTCGACGTCGAGCAGGTAGCGCACCATCATCATCGCGTGGTTGCGCTCCTCGAGCGCCTGGGCGTAGAAGAACGCGGCCAAGCGGGGCAGCGTCTGCGCCTCGTAGTCCACGGCGATCGCGACGTACTGCTGCGCCGCGGCGAACTCGTTGGCGATCTGCTCGTTGAGCGCGGCCACGAAGCGGTCGGAGGGCATCGCGGCGGACGCTATCAGCGATCGGCGGTCTACTCCCAGCGAAAGCCCGCCGGCGCGATCCGCGGGTCGAGCGGGCTGACCGGCAGCCCCGGCGGCGGCTCGTTCAGGTTGTAGTCGGACGGCGCCACGTCGTTGGGGGTGTCCGGATGGAACAGCGACGCCAGGTACTGGATGTGACCGCGCCCCGGCCCCAGCTCGAACTGCCCGCCGCCGTAGCCGCCGATGCCGTGCTCCTCGCAGTAGTCGTACCCGGCGAACAGCTCGCGCAGCGGCCCGAAGCGCGACGGCTTGATGTTGACCATCCGCGGCGGGAACGGCAGCGCGTCGATGTCGGCCACCGAATGGATCGGAGCGTCCCAGGTGATCCGGTCGCGGTGGGGCTCCAGCAGCGGGTCGGTCTCCTCGGTCAGGGCCGGGTCCTCGATCCAGGCGTCCGGGAACGCGCGCACCACCCGCCCGTACAGATCCGGGTCCGCCGGCTGATCGACCACCGTGCCCTTGTAGAACCCCTTGAAGTCGACCGAGTCCACGGCGCCGGTGGCCACCAGCTCCGCGATCAGCGCGTCGTCCCACGCGCTGACGGGATCGAGCTTGAAGCGCAACGTCGGATAGGCCTCCAGCCGGCGCGCCACCGGGTCGATCGTGGGCGGATCGCCCAGGCGCAGCGACACGACGAAGGTGACCGGCCGGGGCTCGCGCCCGAGGTGACCGGCCAGCGTGAGCCCCGCCTGCCGGAGGGCCAGGTCGAGGGCCGCGCTCTCGAACGCCCACTGGCGATACAGCCGCGACACGTCGCGCACCGGCTCCGCCGGGAACAGGTCGAGGCGCTCGACCAGCTCGCAGAGGTCGCCCATCGTGCGCGCGCCCGAGAAGTCGTGCACCGGGCCGGCGTCCTGAAGCGCCACGTGGTCGAGCGCGTCGTAGGTCACGTCCTCCCCCACGCCCTCCTCGCCGCCGCCGCGCATGTGGATGACCGTCGAGAGGCGCGTGAAGTCGCTCGAGACGTCGCGCTCGAGCGGCTCCAGCTCGTAGCTCTCGATCTCGATCGGCAGCTCGGCGATGCGGTCGTACGTGGACAAGCACGAGACACTACCCACCGCTCATTAGGCTGCCCGGCGTGAGGGTCGGCGTCCCCACCGAGATCAAGGCCGACGAGTACCGCGTGGCGATCACCCCGGCCGGGGTGCGGGAGCTCACGGCGAGCGGCCACGAGGTGGTGGTGCAGGCGGGCGCCGGCGAGGGCAGCCTGATCGGCGACGAGGCGTATGAGGAGCAGGGAGCGCGCATCGCTCCCGACGCGAGGTCCGTCTTCGACCAGGCCGACCTGGTGCTGAAGGTCAAGGAGCCGCAGCCGGGAGAGGCGGCGCTGCTGCGCGAGGGTCAGACGCTGTTCGCCTTCCTGCACCTGGCGCCCGCGCCCGAGCTGACCCAGGCGCTGTGCGCCTCCGGGGCCACCTGCATCGCTTACGAGACCGTGGACGACGGGCGCGGGCGCCTGCCGCTGCTGGCCCCGATGAGCGAGGTGGCGGGGAAGATCGCCACGCAGGCCGGCGCCTTCATGCTCGAGCGTCCGCTGGGCGGGCGCGGCGTGCTGCTGGGCGGGGTCCCCGGCGTGGCCGGCGCCACGGTGGTGATCATCGGCGGCGGCGTGGTGGGCCAGAACGCGGCGTTCATCGCGCTGGGCATGGAGGCGGAGGTGTACGTGCTGGACCGCGACATCGACCGCCTGCGCGAGCTGGACATCGCGCTCCAGGGGCGGGCCAGCACGGTGTTCTCGTCCACGCTGGCCGTGGAGCAGCTGCTGCCGTCGGCGGACCTCGTGATCGGCGCGGTGCTGGTGCACGGCGCGCGTGCGCCGTACGTGGTCACGCGCGAGCAGCTCGGGATCATGAAGCCGCGCGCGGTGCTGGTGGACGTGTCGATCGACCAGGGCGGCTGCTTCGAGACCTCGCGTCCCACCACCCACTCCGACCCCACCTACGAGGTGGACGGCGTGACGCACTACTGCGTGACCAACATGCCGGGCGCCGTGCCGATCACGTCCACGTACGCGCTGACCAACGCCACCCTGCCCTACGTGCAGGCGCTGGCGGACCACGGCGTGCGGGCCGCGATCGCGGACGATGCCGGGCTGCGCGGCGGCGTGAACGTCGCCGGCGGGCGCGTGACCCATCCGGCCGTGGCCGAGGGCGTGGGCGCGGACTTCACACCGGTCGAGCAGGCGCTCGGCCCTCCGGCGCCTCGGGGTGCCTGACCGCTCTCCTCGGGATAGGTGAGAGGATGCGAGCCGTCATGGCACGGCTCGACGAGGTGGACCTCAGCCTCAAGCTCGGACGCAAGGAGCAGGACGAGCGGCTCGCCGCCGCGCAGGATCGCCTCAGCGCGCTCCGGCTCCAGCTGGGAGGGCTGATCGGCGACGGCCGCCTGGGGCCGCCGGTGTGCCTGGTCTTCGAGGGCTGGGACGCGTCCGGCAAAGGTGGCGCCATCAAGCGTCTCGTGGCCGAGCTCGACCACCGCCACGTGCGCGTGGCCTCGTTCGCGGCGCCCACCCCGGACGAGAAGCGCCACCACTTCTTCCTGCGCTTCGCCCGCGCGCTCCCGGGCTGGGGCGGCGTGGCCGTGTTCGACCGCTCCTGGTACGGGCGCGTGCTGGTGGAGCGCGTGGAGGGCTACGCCAGCGAGGAGGAGTGGCGCCGCGCGTACGACGAGATCGTGGGGATCGAGCGCTCGCTGGCCGCGGAGGGCATGCTGATCGTCAAGTTCTGGCTGCACATCTCGGACGAGGAGCAGCTGCACCGCTTCGAGCGCCGCGACCGCGACCCGCTCAAGCGCTGGAAGCTGACCGACGAGGACTGGCGCAACCGTGAGAAGCGCGGCGCCTACGAGGAGGCGGTCGAGGAGATGATCGAGCGCACCGACACCGAGCACGGCCGCTGGCACGTCGTGCCCGGGGAGTCCAAGCGCTACGCGCGCGTGTTCGTGATCGAGACCGCGATCGCGGAGATCGAGGCCGGCATGCGCAAACACGGCTTCGAGCCGGTGGACCTGGAGGAGCTGGCGGCGGCGGGCTGAGGCCGCGGACCTAGATCCCCGCGCCCGACTCGCGCGGCTTGTTGGGCACCGCGCTCGGGTCGCGGTCCACCTTGGGCGGCTTCCTCTTCGTGTCCACGAGCAGGCAGAGGTAGCGGCGGCGGGCGTCGTCGGCGATGCAGGTGCGGAAGTAGCCGTCGGCCAGCCGGGCCGTGTTGGCGGTGTCGATGTTGCGCCTGTACTCGTCCGTTCCGAAGCGCTCCACCCAGCGCTGCACCGCCCGGGCGTTGGCCTCGGTCGCGTCCGTCTCGGACACGATCAGGTGGTGGGTGGCCAGGCCGGAGGCCGCGAGCCCCACCGCCCCCACGGCCAGGAGCGCCACCGCGCCGCGGTCCACCGCCACCGGCAGGTGCGGGTCGTCCACGATGCCGCGCTCGGCCCGCTTGCGCTCGGCGAAGCGCGCCAGCAGGTCGGTCGTGGCCAGCAGCGCGATGTTGCCGAACGACGCGAGGATGATCGACACCGGGATGTTGAAGCGCACGCCCGTCCCCAGCGTGTGCAGGAGGAGCGCGTCGAGCGCGGTGAAGGCAACGAACGCGGGCCAGCGCCAGGCGCCCAGCAGGCGCCAGCGCAGGCGGCGCGCCGTCCAGAAGCGCTCGGTGGTGGCCATGCGCTGAGGGTAAAGAGTGCGTGCGAACGTCCGGCCAGAAGCGACGAAATCGCCCCCTCCGGGGGTACCATTGGGTGCAAGACGCGCGCCACGCGGCGATCCCGTACGGCGCGCAAATGACATTTCGGTCCGCGCGCGGAGATCCCGACGCGGTTCCGAGAAGGGAGAAGAGATGGCCACGACGACCGCGCGACCCGCGGCGCTCGAGGGCAGCAAGGACGCTGGCGGCGGCCTGCTCACGCGCGAAGACCGCGTACGGCTGCTGCGCTTCATGCTCCTGATGCGCGCCACCGAGGAACGGGCACTGACCCTCTACAGGCAGGGCAAGGTGCCGGGCTCCTACTACGACGGGTTCGGCCAGGAGGCCGTGTCCGTGGGCACCGCCTACGCGCTGGGCCCGCGCGACCGCGCCTGCGTGCTGCACCGCGACCTGGGCGGTCACCTGATCCGTGGCGTGACGCCCGGCCGCGTGCTGGCCCAGATGATGGGCCGCGCCACCGGCATCACCGCCGGACGCGACGGCAACATGCACTTCGGCGACCGCCGGCTGGGCTGCGTCGGGATGGTCTCGATGCTGCCCGACATGGCGCTGGTGGCCTGCGGCCTTGGGCTGGCGTTCCAGATGCGGAGCGAGCCGCGCGTGGCCATGACCTGGTTCGGCGAGGGCTCCACGGCCAACGGCGTCTGGCACGAGGCCATGAACGTGGCCGGCGTCCGCCGGCTTCCCGTGGTCTTCGTGCTGGAGAACAACCAGTTCGCCTACTCCACCCCCAACGACCACGAGTTCGCGGTCGACCCGGTGGAGCGCGCCCGCGGCTATGGCTTCCCCGGAGTCAAGGTGGACGGCAACGACGTGGAGGCCGTGTTCGCGGCCGCGGCGGACGCCTGCGAAAGGGCCCGCGGCGGTGGCGGCCCGACCCTGATCGAGTGCGAGACCATGCGCATGCACGGCCACGGTGCGCACGACGACATGCGCTACGTGCCGCCGGAGATGGTCGAGCACTGGGCCGCGCGCGACCCCGTCGACATCTACGAGGCCAGTCTGCGCCAAGCGGGCATCGACACCGGCGCCGTGCGCGAGTCGGTGCGCGAGGAGCTGGAGCGCGAGACCGCGTGGGCGCTCGAGCAGCCGATGCCAGACCCCGCGACGGCCACGCAGGGCGTGTTCGCGTCGGAGGCCGAGCCGCTCGGCGACGGCCACGCTCCCTGGTCGCGCTGGGCCGCCGAGCGGGAGGTCAGCCATGCCTGAGATGACCTACCTGCAGGCGATCTCCGACGGCCTGCGCCAGGAGATGCGCCACGACGAGCGCGTCTTCTGCCTCGGCGAGGACATCGGCGCGTTCGGCGGCGCCTTCAAGATCACGGACGGCTTCGTGGAGGAGTTCGGCGCCGACCGTGTCTGGGACACGCCGCTGGCCGAGTCCGCGATCGTGGGCACGGCCGTGGGCGCCGCCGTGGAGGGCCTGAGGCCGGTCTGCGAGATGCAGTTCGCGGACTTCGTGGCCTGCGGCTTCGATCAGCTTGTGAACGTCGCCGCCAAGATGCACTACCGCCAGGGGCTGGCCGTGCCGATGACCGTGCGGCTGCCGTCGGGCGGTGGGTTCTCGGGCGGGCCGTTCCACTCGCAGAATCCCGAGGCCTGGATGCTTCAGGCGCCGGGCCTGAAGGTGGTGGCGCCGTCCACCCCCGAGGACGCGAAGGGTCTGCTGGCCGCGGCGATTCAGGACCCGAATCCGGTGGTCTACCTGGAGCACAAGCACCTGTACCGGCGAGCCAAGGGCGAGGTGCCCGAGGGCCGCTACCAGACGCCGCTCGGCGAGGCGCGCCTGGCCCGCGAGGGCAGCGACCTGTCGCTGATCGCGTACGGCGCGATGGTGCCGCTCGCGCTGGAGGCCACCGAGGACATCGACGGCGCCGGCGTGGAGGTGCTGGACCTGCGCTCGCTCGTGCCGCTCGACGTGGAGGCGATCCTCCGGACCGTCCGCAAGACCGGCAAGGCGATCGTGCTGCACGAGGCAACCCGCTCGTGCGGGGTGGGCGCGGAGGTCTCAGCCCTGATCGCGCAGCTCGCGTTCGAGGACCTGGACGGGCCGGTGGTGCGAGTCACCGCCCCGGACAGCCCGATCCCCTTCAGCCCCCCGCTGGAGCGGGCGGTCCTTCCCCAGGCAGGCGACATCGAGGAGGCGTGCCGTGAGCTCCTCGCCTACTAGCCGCAGCGAGCTGGCCGAGGTCACGATGCCGCAGATGGGGGTTTCGGTCGCCGAGGGCACCGTGGTGGAGTGGAAGAAGCGCGCCGGCGACTGGGTGGAGGCCGACGAGGCCATCGTCGAGATCTCGACCGACAAGGTCGAGACCGAGGTGCCGTCACCCGCCAGCGGGCGCTTGGAGTCGGTGCTCGTGGAGGTCGGGGCGACCGTGGACGTCGGCACGCTGCTGGCGACCATCGACACCGCCGCGAAGCCGGGACAGGCCCACGCCGACGAGAGCAACGGGCACCCGCCTCCGATCTCGCCGGTCGTGCGGCGGATCGCGGAGCAGCACCACGTCGACCTGGCCCAGGTGCCCGGAACCGGCCGCCGCGGGCGGGTGACCAAGGGCGACATCCTGGCGTTCATCGACGCGGCGCGGGCGCAACCGCCCACCACCGCTGAGCCGGTGCTCCACAGCGAGTCCCCCTACAGGGAGGAGCCTGAGGTGGCCGGCCAGGAGCTGTCGGTCATGCGCAGGCAGATCGGCGAGCACATGGTCCGCTCGCTGCGAACCGCCGCGCACTGCACGACGATCGTGGAGACCGACATGCAGCGGGTCGAGGAGGCGCGCGGGCCGCTGTCGTACCTGCCGTTCGTGGCCCGGGCCGCGATCGTCGCCCTGCGTCGGTTTCCGGCGCTCAACGCGACCCTGGAGGGCGATCGGCTGACCGTGCACCGCGAGGTGCACCTCGGCGTGGCGGTCTCGCTGGGGGATGACGGGCTGATCGTTCCGGTCGTGCACAACGCACACGAGCTCTCACACGAGGGGCTGGCGGCCCGCATCGCCGAACTGGCCGAGCGGGCACGGTCGCGCAAGCTGAGCCCGGACGAGGTGGGCGGCGGCACGTTCACGATCACCAACCCGGGGCGCTACGGCGCGCTCTTGGCCACGCCGATCATCAACCAGCCTCAGGTGGCCATTCTGGACCTCGAGGCCGTGGTGCGCCGGCCGGTCGTGGTCGGTGGAGATAGCATCGCCATCAGGCCGATGACCTACCTCTGCATGTCCTGGGACCACCGCGCGCTGGACGGCGCCATGGCCGCGCAGTTCCTGTCTGCCGTTCGGGGTCAGCTGGAGGGCTGGAATGGCTGAGCTGTGGGTGGCCAGCCTGGGCCGTTTGCCCTACGCGGACGGCGTCGCGCTGCAGGACCGGCTCCGCGCGGCCCGCCAGACGGACGCGATTCCGGACACGCTCCTGCTGCTCGAGCACGAGCCCGTCTACACGAAGGGTCGCCGCACCGAGCCCGCCGACCTGCCGATGGGCGACGACTGGTACCGCGCGCAGGGCATCGAGGTGGCCGACACGAGCCGCGGAGGGCGCGTGACCTACCACGGCCCCGGCCAGCTGGTGGGCTACCCGATCATGGAGATCGGGGACGTGATCGCCTACCTGCGCACGATGGAGAGTGCGGTGATCGCGGCGCTGGCCGACGAAGGCGTGGACGCGCGCGTGCGCGAGGGCCTGACCGGCGTGTGGGCCGGCGAGCGGAAGATCGGCTCGATCGGCGTGCACGTCTCGCGCGGGGTGACCATGCACGGGTTCGCGGTGAACGTGGACTGCGACCTCCAGCCGTTCGAGTGGATCGTGCCGTGCGGGATCGACGGCGTGCGCATGACCTCGCTCTACGTGGAGACGCGCCGTACCGGCGCCATGCGCTGCTTCCGCAAGCGGATGGCGTGGCGCTACGCCGAGGCGTTCGGCCTGCGCCAGCGCATCGTGTCGCTCGACCGGCTGCTCGCGACGGCCGCGCCGGAGCCGGTGCCGGCGTGAGCACCCGCTCGCGCTCCAACCCGGGCGGCGCACGCGTGCTGGACATGGGCGAGGTGCGCCCCTACCGCGAGCGCAAGCCGCCGTGGTTCAAGGTGCGTGCTCCGGGTGGCGCCCAGTTCCTGGAGCTCAAGCGCATGATCGACGGCCAGGAGCTGCACACGGTCTGCGAGGAGGCGGCCTGCCCCAACATCGGCGAGTGTTGGGAGCGCGGCACGGCCACGTTCATGATCCTGGGCGACACCTGCACCCGCCGCTGCGGCTTCTGCAACGTCAAGACCGGGCGCCCGAACGAGGTGGACCAGCTCGAGCCGCTGCGGGTGGCGCAGTCCGTGAAGCGCATGGGCCTGCGCCACGCCGTGATCACCAGCGTGGACCGCGACGACCTGCCCGACCTCGGCTCCACGGCGTTCGTGGGCGTGATCCGCTCCATCCGTCGCCTGGCGCCCGGCTGCAAGGTCGAGGTGCTGACGCCCGACTTCCGCGGCGAGGAGATGCCGCTGGCCCGGGTGATCGCCGAGCGTCCGGACGTGTTCAACCACAACGTCGAGACGGTTCCGCGGCTGTACCCGCTGGCGCGCCGCGGCTCCAGCTTCCTCCGCTCGTGCCGCGTGCTCCAGAACGCGAAGGCGATGGGCGGCCACGAGGTGGTCACCAAGTCGGGCGTGATGACCGGGCTGGGCGAGACCCACGACGAGCTGGTGGAGACGTTCGGCGTGCTGCGCGAGCACGACGTCCAGGTGCTGACGGTGGGCCAGTACCTGCGCCCCACGCGCGAGCACCTGCCGGTGGTGCGCTACTGGCACCCCGACGAGTTCGCCGAGCTGGAGCGCCAGGCGTACGCGATGGGCTTCGAGTCGGTGGCGGCCGGGCCGCTGGTGCGCTCGAGCTACCACGCCGAGCAGACCCTGGCCCGGGCCGCGGCGCGCTGAGGCTCACCGCGACGATAGTGCTGGTCGTGGCCGCCGTGGTGGGAGGCGCGGCCCAGGACTCCCGCGCGGGCGGGTGGATGGCGCTGCACCCTTCGCTCATGAAGCGCACGGAGGTGGGCGCCGCGCGGATCGGCGGATCGATCTACGTAATCGGAGGCTTCACCGCCGACTCGCGGACCACGGCCGCGGTCGAGCGCTACAGCATCGCCGGCGACAGCTGGACGCGCGTCCGCGACATGCCGCGCCCGCTGAACCATGCCGCTGCCGTGGCCTACCGGGGCGACCTGTACGTGGTGGGTGGGTACACGAGCGCCACCGGCCTGACGCAGGAGTCGCGGGCGCTCTACCGCTACCGACCCGGGAAGGACCGCTGGTCGCGCCTGCCCGACGCGCCCAGCGCCCGCGGCGCGCTGGCGGCGGGCGTGCTGGGCCACCGCCTCTACGCCGTTGGCGGCGCGCGCGGCGGCAGGGCGCTGCGAACGCTGGAGGTGTTCGACTTCGAGACCCGCCGCTGGCACTCCGCGCCGAAGATGCCCACCGCGCGCGAGCACCTGGCCGCCGCCGTGTCCGGCGGGCGGCTGTACGCCCTGGCGGGCCGCGCGGCCGGCAAGGGCAACTTCAGGGTGGCCGAGCGCTACCAGCCGAAGCGCCGGCGCTGGGAGGAGCTGTCGCCGATGGGCACGGCGCGGGGCGGGATCGCGGCCGCCACCGCCCGCGGGCGCGTGGCGGTCTTCGGCGGCGAGCGGAGCGAGGGCACGATCCCCGAGACGGAGCGGTTCGACCCGAGCGCGCGCGATTGGAGCTACATGCCCGACATGCTCACGCCGCGGCACGGGCTGGGCGGCGTGTCCTTCGGGCGGCGGCTGTACGCGATCGAGGGCGGGCCCCAGCCGGGGTTCGCGTTCTCGGACGCCATCGAGGCGTACGACCTGCCGTAGCGCCCGCCACTCCGTAGGCTTCGCCGCTTGCTCCCCCTGAAGGACAACATCCCGACGCGCCGGTTCCCGCTGATCACGGTCGCGCTGATCGTCATCAACGTCGCGATGTTCTTCGGGTTCCAGCACGCCCACTGGAGCGGGAGCGGCTTCGCCGTGGACAGCCGGAACACCGTGGAGTACGCCTTCATCCCGTACGAGCTGACGCACCCGGGGAAGCACTGCGACACGGTCGGCAACGACCGGATCGCCTGTGAGGGACAGGAGGGAGTGAGTGGGACGGCGCCCGAGCAGCCCAACACCTTTCTCACCATCCTCACCGCCATGTTCATGCACGGCGGGCTGCTGCACATCGGCGGCAACCTGCTTTTCCTGTGGATCTTCGGCAACAACGTGGAGGATGCGATGGGGCGCATCAAGTTCGTCGGCTTCTACCTGCTGGGCGGGCTCGCGGCCACGCTGCTGCAGACCGCTGTGGAACCGAGTTCCACGACGCCCAACCTGGGGGCGAGCGGGGCCATCGCGGCGGTGCTCGGCGGCTACGCGCTGCTGTATCCGCGCGCCCGCGTCGTCACGCTGATCTTCATCGTCTTCTTCATCACCGTGATCGAGCTTCCCGCGCTGCTCGTGCTGGGCGGATGGTTCCTGCTCCAGCTGCTCGACGCGGGAAGCCAGCCCGCCGGAGGCGGCGGCGTGGCCTACTTCGCCCACATCGGCGGCTTCCTGTTCGGTCTCCTGGCGATCAAGCTGTTCGCGCGGCGCGCGCAGGACCACTACGTCGAGCCGCGTTACCCGGTCTACTGATGGCGCGCACCGCGGCGCTTGCGGGCGCGCTGCTGATCATCGCGCTGCTGGCCTTCCTCACCGTCTACGTCACGGTCCGCGACGGCTTCGACGTGCTCGTCATCATCTCGCTCGTGATCCTCGCCCTGCTGGGCGTGGGCGTGCTCGGCGCGCTCCAGGCCCCGCCCGATGAATAGCCCGCTCCAGGGCGGCGCCAAGAGGCGCGGTCGCAGGCGCTGGCCACTGCTCCTGGGCCTGGCCGTGCTGGGCGTGGCGGCGGTCGTCGTCCTGCTGGCGGGGAGTTCGGGGGGTGACGGCGGCGGCGCGGACAACCCGCCCGCCGCGGTCGTGCACCGGTCCCCGAAGTCGGCGAGTAAGAAGCCCCGCCACCCCGAGCGGCTGCCGCGCAGGCCGCCGCCGGGCATCTCCCTGTCGGGCCCCAACCTGGTCGCCGTGCACCTGAAGCCCAAGCCGGGCGCGGCGCTGCTGTTCGACGTGGACACGGGGAAGGTGCTGTGGAAGTTCCACCCGATGAGGGTGCGGCCGATCGCCAGCGTCACGAAGGTGATGACCGCGCTGCTCGTGACCGAGCGCCTGCCGGTCGACGCGACGGCGCGGATCACCAAGAAGGCGCTGCGCTACACCGGGTCCGAGGTGGGCGTGCTGCCCCGCGACAAGCGCGTGCGCGTGGAGACGCTTCTGTACGGGCTCCTGCTGGTGTCGGGCAACGACGCGGCTGTGGCGCTTGCCGAGCGCGTGGCCGGGTCCGACCGCGCGTTCGCCCGCATGATGAACCGGCGCGCGCGCAAGCTCGGACTGAGCTGCACGCACTACACGTCCTCGTATGGCCTTCAGGACGGCAACCGCTCGTGCCCCGCCGACCTGGCCGCTCTGTCGCGCATAGCGATGCGCGAGCCTCGGATCGCGCGCGTCGTGCGCCACTCACGGGCGCGGGTCCGCTTCCCGTTCCTCAAGGGCGGGCAGTTGGACCTGCACTCCACCAACCCGCTCTACGGGCTCAAGTACCCCGGCACGATCGGGCTGAAGACCGGGTTCACCGACCCCGCCGGCCACTGCCTGGTCGCGATCGCCCGGCGCGGCGACCGCACGCTGGGCGCGGTGCTGCTCAAGTCGGCGGACACCGGCGGACAGGCGAGGCAGCTGCTGGACGCCGGCTTCAGCCTGGCGCCGGCCGCGGGCTGAATCGCGGGTCGACTCACTCGGTCGGCGGAGAGCTGCGCCCTAGCTGCCGGCCGGGAACACGATGTTCTCGCAGTCGAACACGCCGTCCTCGGCGGAATCGACGGTCACGGTGTCCTCGCCGTCGCCGCAGTCGATCTGGTCCTCCTGGTCGTCCCGGGCGTCGATCGTGTCGTCGCCGGCCCCGCCGCTCAGCACGTCCTCGTCGTCGCCCCCCACCAGCTTGTCGTTGCCCTCGCCGCCGTTCACGGTGTCCTCGTTCGGCCCACCGGTCAGGCGGTCGCCCCCGGCGCCGCCGTCGATCGCATCGGGGCCCAGCCCGCCGTTCAGGGTGTCCGCTCCCCCGGCGCCGAACAGGCGGTCGCCGTCCAGGCCACCGATCAGCGCGTCCCCGCCCGGGCCGCCGAACAGGCGATCCCCGCCCGCGCTCCCCGACAGCCGGTCGCGCCCCCTGCCGCCGTACAGGCGGTCGGCGCCGCGGCGGCCGAACAGCTGGTCGTCGCCGCGCCCGCCCCGGATCGTGTCGTCGTTGCCCGTGCCGCGCAGCACGTCGGCGCGCGGAGTGCCGCCGATCGTCCGGGCGTCCACGACCCCCGCCGCGAGCAGCAGGACCGTCATGGCGGCCAGCGCCGCGGCGGTGGCGGGAGGCCTCACGCGAACGTCCGCAGCAGGCTCTCGATCTTGTGCGGCTCGCGGAACATCGTGGACGCCGTCGCGGGCCGGTAGTCGAAGCCGAGCCGGTCGAGGTAGCCCGACGTGCGCAGCACGTTCATGTCGTGTGGCACGAGGCGCGCCGCCGTGTACGACCGGGGCGGCGCGTCGGGAGCCTCGCCGGAGCACGGCTGGCCCACCACGCGCGGCGCGTCGGGGATGTCGGGCGGGTCCAGCCGCGGCTGCGACTGGAAGTCGAACGAGTGCGCGATGTTGTGCGCGTACGCGTCGCGCCGGGTGAGCGGGCGCACGCCGAAGCGGTACTCGATCATCTTGAGGATCGACTCGAAGCCGTAGATGCCGTGGTCCACGTGACCGCGCCGCACCCATGGCGACACGCACACCGCCGGGATCCGGAAGCCCATCTGGCCGAAGTCCTTGGCCAGGTCGCGGCTCATCCGGATGTCGGGCACGCGGGGTGGTCGGACGTGGTCGAAGAACCCGCCGCCCTCGTCGTAGACGATGAAGAACGCGCCGTTCTTCCACTGCGGCGACTCCATGAACGCGTGCACCACGTCGGACATGTACGCCTGGCCCACGCGCACGTCGCCGTGTGGGTGCTCGTCGCCCGAGGTCCCTCCGCCCGCGTTCACGAACGCCGGGTCGATGAACGAGAGCGGCGGCAGCGTTCCGGCCGCCGCGCGGGCGTAGTACTCCTCCACCCGCGCCGAGCGCTCGATCCCGGGCCTGCCCCACAGCGCCGCGGCCGGCTCGTCCACGAAGTAGTAGCGCCCGTCCACGCCGCGCTTCTTCAGCGCGGCGAAGATCGTCGTGTCGGGGAAGCCCTGCTCCTCGAAGCCCGCCTCGGGCAGGCTGTTGTCGATCTTGCCGTACGACTGCGCGGCGTGCATGTACTCGCGGTTTGGGAACGTCGGTCCCAGCAGCGAGCAGAAGAAGCGGTCGTACGCCGTGAACGCCTTCGCCGCCTGAGGGATGAACGGCAGGTCCTGCTCGCCGTAGTAGCCGAGGGCGAAGTCGTCGTTCTTCGGCGACTTGAGCCAGCCGTCCATCTTCCCGTGGTTGAACACGATGCGGCTGCCGTTGAAGCTGTGGTCCGGGTCCTTGAACTCGCAGCCCTGGAAGTCGGGTGTCAGCCGGTGCGTGGAATGCGGCCTGTTCTGCACGTCCAGGTACGTGAGCCCCGCCTGGCGCCCATCGGCCTTCGGCAGCCAGCCCAGGTAGTGGTCGAACGACCGGTTCTCCATCATCAGCACCACGAACGTGTCGATCGGCAGGTTGCGCGGGCTGGGCAGCTTCGCCCGGCGCTGCTTGCGGGCGGCCTCGGCCACCAGCGTGTCGGAGTCGAGCACCATCGCCATGCCAGACGCGAGTCCCGCCGTGAGCGCGGCCCGCTGGAGGAACTCGCGGCGGCGCAGGTACTCGTCGGGCGCGACGTGAGCCAGCACGTCGGCCTGCTCCGGATCGCGTATGTCGGTCACCTCCGGCAAGCTACCCCCTGGCGCGCCCGCGCGTGTCACCGACGCGTTACCGGGGCGCGCGGCGCCGTCGCGCTTTACGCTTGGTCGGGATGGGGCGAGGGAGACTGAGCGCGACGGTCGCGGCGGGGGCATGCCTGGCGATGGTCGCCGGGGCGATGCCCGCGGGCGCCGCGACGCACAAGCACCGCAAGGCGCCGATACGGCTGTCCGGGGTCTCGGTCAGCCAGAGCAAGATCCTGAAGAGCGGGCGCATCGCCGTCCGCGTGAGCAGGAGGCGGGGCATCTCGCGCGTGCGCGTGTTCGCCAGCGTGCGCGGCTACGGGAAGAGGGCCGTGCCGATCGTGGCCACGAGGATCCGCGAGCTGAAGGTGCGCCGCCGCCATCCGCGCAAGGTGAGGCTGCGGCTGAACCGCGCGGGCAGGAACGCCCTGGCCGGCTGCTCGAAGCGCAAGATCGTGATCACGGCGGCGCCGATCCTGAGCGCCGCCGGCAAGCCCGGCCGGCGCACACGGCGCGCGCGCCCCCTCAGGCGCGACCGCTGCGGGAAGGGCGGGTCCGGTGCCCGCGGGGGCGGCTCGAGCGGGGGTTCGGGCGGTTCTGGCGGGGGCGGGGCCGGCCGGGCGCGGCCGGTGGACTTCACACCGCAGAACGCCGATCGCTGCGACTGGATCGACGAGGCGGACTGCATGTTCCCGTGGCCCAACGACTTCTTCACCACGGGCGACGCGACCACCGACACCAAGCGGCGGCTGAACCTGAACCTGCTCTCGATGCCGAAGAACGTGGAGGGCAAGCCGATCGACCCGGCGCCGTACAACCGCAACGACGGCTTCAGCCCGGGGTCGCTGATCACCACCAAGGTGCGCGGCCTGGAGACGCGCGGGGTGTTCCAGCGCAGCGGGATCGTCCCGATCGACGACATGGGCCAGGCGTTCCGCGCCGACCAGCCCGTGGTGGTGATCGACACCAAGACCGCGGCGCGGCACCTGATCTGGGCGGAGCTGGACGCCAACCCGAAGAACCCCGCCGACGTGACGCTGATCATCCGGCCCGGCCGCAACCTGCTGGAGGGCCGCCGCTACATCGTGGCCCTGCGGAGGCTGAAGGACGCCGTCGGCAGGACGATCCAGCCGTCCACGGGCTTCCGCGTGTACCGCGACGGCAACCCGACGAAGAGCACCGCCGTGGAGGACCGCCGCGCGCACTTCGAGGGCATCTTCGACACGCTGGCCCAGGCCGGCATCGACCGCGACGACCTGTACCGGGCCTGGGACTTCACCGTGGCCAGCGAGCGCAACCTGTCGGAGCGGATGCTGTCGATCCGCGACGCGGCCTTCAAGGACCTTGGGGACACGAACCTGGCCGACCTGAAGCCCGACGGCGAGGTGCCGCAGTGGACCGCGCACAAGGTGGCGCAGAACGACGCCGACATCTCCTACACGGTGGAGGGCGAGTACACCGTGCCGTGCTACCTGAACGCGCCCGGCTGCCCGTCGGGGTCGGAGTTCCTCTTCGAGCCCGGCAAGACCACCCCCACACGGCTGCCGGGCAACACCACCACCGCGCGCTTCACCTGCCTGGTGCCCAAGGTGGCGGTGGCCAACGGCGGGGCTCGCATATCGCTGTACGGGCACGGGCTGCTGGGCTCGCGCGGCGAGGTGATGCAGCACCAGGCGCGGCAGATGACGCAGGAGCACGACTTCGTCTACTGCGCCACCGACTGGATCGGCATGTCGTGCGCCGACCTGCCCGACGTGCCGCCGTCGGCCGACGACGTCGCCACGCTCTTCAACAACATCGCGGCCGGCATCCTGCCCAACCCGCCGAACTGCGACTACCAGACCGTGCTGAGTATCGAGCACGACCTGTCGAACTTCCCGAAGCTCGCCGACCGCGTGCAGCAGGGCATCCTCAACTTCCTCTACCTCCAGCGGCTGATGGCCAATCCCAAGGGGTTCAACTCCAGCCCGCTGTTCCGGACCGCCGCGGGCAAGCCGATGCTGGACACCACCAGGGCCTACTACGACGGCAACAGCCAGGGCGGCATCATCGGCGGGTCGCTCGCGTCGGTCATGGTGGACGGCGACCGCGCCGTGCTGGGCGTGCCCGGCATGAACTACAGCACCCTCCTCCAGCGGAGCACCGACTTCGGCACCGGCAAGGCACCCGATCCGTCCAACCCCGACCTGCCCGAGTACTCCTACGGCCTGTACACGTCGTATCCCAACCAGCTCCAGCGGCCGCTGATCCTGTCGCTGATGCAGATCCTGTGGGACCGGGCCGAGGCCGACGGCTACGCGCACCACATGACCGACGACCCGTACCCGAACACCCCGCCCCACCAGGTGATGCTGCACGGCGGGATCGGTGACCACCAGGTCGCGCAGGTGGCGGCGGAGACCGAGGCGCGCACGATCGGCGCC
>DASVQK010000129.1:0-2218 GCA_036389105.1 Thermoleophilaceae bacterium | reverse complement strand
CGCAGGCGTTCCTGACGCTCTCGGAGGTGATCGGGCACGTCGACATCCTGCTGAACGCGGGCCGGGTGCGCGAGGTCGAGTCCCAGGGCGTGGTGCGCTTCGAGGCGGTCCCGGCGGGCCGCTGAGGCTCAGCCCGCGCGGCGCGAGCGGAGCTCGGCCGCCGGCACGCCGGCCACGGTGGCTCCCGCGGGAACGTCGCGGGTGACCACCGCCCCCGCGCCGACCAGGGCGCCCGCCCCGATCCTCACGCCGCCCAGGATCACCGCGCCCGACCCGATCGCGGCGCCGTCCTCGACCACGATCGGCAGGAGCTCCCAGTCCTCGTCCGTCTGCGGTTCCCCGCGGTCGTTCAGCACCCGCGGCGCCTTGTCGTTCACGAACATCACGCCGTGGCCGACGAACACTCCGTCGCCGATGGTCACGCCGTCGCAGACGAACGTGTGGCTCTGCACCTTGCAGTCGCGTCCGATCCGCGCGCCGCGCTGGACCTCCACGAACGTGCCGATCCGGCTGGCGGAGCCGATCGCGCAGCCGTAGAGGTTCGCGAACGAGAACACGGCCACCCCTTCGCCGAACTCCACGTCGTCGATCAGACGGAAGGGTGCCTCGTTGGCGGGCTGGGTGGGCACGACCGCAAAGCTAGCGCGGCCGGCGGGGGCCGTTCCAGGCGGCCGGAGCCGCCCACCGGCGCTCCTATCATGCGCCGCGCATGGGTACGGAAGCCTCCGCCGCGGCACAGGCGACGCCCGACGCCGAGCCCGGCAGCGAGGCCCCGCGCGCGCGAATCGAGCACCGCGTGGCCGGCTGGGTCCTGGCGATCCTGCCTGGCGCGCTGGTCCTCTACTTCGGCTTCAACGGCGGCGGCTTCTTCCCGGGCACGGTCGGCTTCGCCTGCATCATCGTCATCCAGCTGCTGATCGGCCGCGTGCTCTTGGCCGATGAGCCGTTCGAGGGCTTCACGCGGCCGTTCGCGATCGTCGCCGGCCTGCTGGCCGCGTACGCGGGCTGGATCCTGCTGTCCGGGCTCTGGGCCGACGCCCGCGACCGCACGCTGGTCGAGTTCGACCGCGCCCTGCTCTACCTGATGCTGTTCCTCCTGTTCGGCTTCGTGGCGCGCACGCGCTCGCGCATCCCGTGGATGGTGCGCGGTCTGACGGTCGCGATCTTCGTGGTCTGCGCCGTCGGCCTGTTCAGCCGGCTGCGTCCGGACCTGCTGAAGACCAAGGCCGACCTGGCCGTCGACCGGCTGAGCTATCCCCTCACCTACTGGAACGCGCTCGGGATCCTGGCCGCCGTCGGGATCCTGCTGGCGCTCGGCCTGGCTGCCACGCCCCGGGAGCGCCGCCCGGTCCGCGCGCTCGCGGCGGGCACGCTCCCGATCCTCGCGATGACCCTGTACTTCACGTTCTCGCGCGGCGCGATCGTGGCGCTGGTGCTCGGGCTGATCGTGTTCCTGCTCACCGCCCGCACCAGCGCGCTCCCGGGCGCGCTCCTCGCCGGCGTGCCGCTGACGGCGGTGGCCCTCGTCTCCGCCTACAACGCCGGGGAGCTGGCGTCCGAGCGGCTGAAGAGCGCCGCCGCGATCTCCGAGGGCAAGCACCTCGTGACCGTCGTGCTCCTGTGCACCGCCGGCGTCGTGCTCCTGCGCGCGATCCTGGCCGTGCTGCTGGACCGGCGGCTGGCCGGGATCGAGGTCACCCCGGCACGCCGCCGGGCCGGCCGGACCGGTCTCGCGGCCGCGGCGGCGCTCGTGCTTGCGATCGCGCTGGCCCTCGGCGGGCCGGGGTACGTCTCGCGCCAGTGGCACGCTTTCTTCCACGCGAAGCCGGTGAACAGCCGCGTGGACCTTCGCAACCGGCTGACCGACCCGAGCAACAACGGCCGCACCGAGCACTGGAGCGCCGCCCTCGACGCGTTCGACGCCCACCCGCTGCGCGGCTCGGGGGCCGGCACGTACGAGTTCACCTGGCACCGGCGCCGCCACGTCCAGGTCACCGTGCAGGACGCCCACAGCCTGTACGTCGAGGTGATGAGCGAGCTCGGCATCGTCGGCCTGCTCCTGCTCGTGGGGGTGGTGGTGGGGATCTGGGCGGCCCTCTTCAGACGCGTCTCGTCGCGCCGAAACCGGGCGCTGTACGCCAGCCTGCTCGGGGCGTCGGTGGCCTGGGCGGTCCACGCCGGCGTGGACTGGGACTGGGAGATGCCGGGCGCGACCGCC
>DASVQK010000128.1:0-9852 GCA_036389105.1 Thermoleophilaceae bacterium | reverse complement strand
CCAGTCGTGCTCGGGGTGGTAGCGCAGGTCGTCGGGATAGCTCTCGCTCAACTCGCGTCCTCCCTGCGATAGAGCGGCCGCTCGCGCACCTCGGCGGCGCGGCGCCTGCCGCGCACGTCCACCTCGACGGGCGTGCCCGGCTTGGCCGCGGCGGCCGGCACGTACGCCATGCCGATGCCGATCTCGAGGCACGGCGACAGCGTGCCGCTGGTGACCACGCCAACGCCGTGCTCGGTGTGCACCTCGTTGCCCGGGCGCGGGATGCCCGGCCCGGTGAACGCGAACGGCGCCAGCAGCTCATCCGGGTCGACGCCGCGGAGCGCGTCCGAGCCCACGAAACCGGTGTCGAGCGCGCAGCACCAGCCGAGTCCGGCCTCGAGCGGGTTGCGGTCCTCGGACAGGTCGTTGCCGTACAGGTGGAAGCACACCTCCAGGCGCAGTGTGTCGCGCGCGCCCAGGCCGGCCCGCGCCGCGCCCGCTCCGCCTGCCGTCAGCGCGTCCCAGACGGCCGGGGCGTCGTCGGGCGCCATCAGCAGCTCCACCCCGTCCTCGCCCGTGTAGCCGGTGCCGCACACCAGGCAGTCGGCGCCCGCGACTCGCGCGCGCAGCGTGCGCATGCGCGCGGGCGCGTCGCCGTCCAGGTGCGGCGCCAGGATGGCGCGGGCGTCCGGCCCCTGGAGCGCCAGCATCGCATGGTCCGCGGCGGCGTCCGTCACGGCGACGTCGAACGGCTCGGCCCGCTGGGCCAGCCAGGCGTGGTCGCGCTCGTGGTTGGAGGCGTTGGTGACGGTCAGGAACGAGCCGTCGTCGAAGCGGTAGGTGAACAGGTCGTCCAGCACGCCGCCGTCCTCGCGGCAGAGCACCGAGTACTGGGCGCCGCCCGGCTCGATGCGGCTCACGTCGTTGGACAGGACGTGCTGGAGGAACGCCTCGGCGTCGGGGCCGGAGGTCTCCACCTGGCCCATGTGCGAGACGTCGAACAGGCCCGCGCGGGTGCGCACCGCGACGTGCTCCTGGCGGATGCCCTCGTACTGCACGGGCATCTCCCAGCCGGCGAACGGGACGAGGCGCGCCCCGGCGGCCGCATGCCGCTCATGGAGCGGCGTTCGGCGAAGGGTGTCGGCGGCGGCGCCCAAGCTGCGAGGACCCTAGCAACGGGGTCCCCGGCCGCAGGCGGCCGCGCGGGCGGGTCAGTCCTTCAGGAACGAGGGGACGTCGATGTCGTCGTCCGAGATCTCGAGCGACGAGCGCTGACCCTCGTCCATGCGCGGCGTGCGGCGCTCGGAGCGGTCGCGCGGCGGACGGTCGCGCGGCTCGAGGTTGAACAGCCCCGGGCCGCCGTCGCGGCGGCCGAAGCCGGTGGCGATGACGGTCACGCGCAGGTCGTCGGCCGATCCCTCGTCGATCACGGCGCCGAAGATGATGTTGGAGTCCGAGGCGGCCGCGCTCTGGATGATCTCGGCCGCCTCGTTGACCTCGAACAGCCCCAGGTCCGCACCGCCGGTGATGTTCAGCAGGATCCCGGTGGCGCCCTCGACCGACTGCTCGAGCAGCGGGCTGGAGATCGCGGCCTTGGCCGCCTCGGCGGCGCGGTTCTCGCCGCTGGCCGTGCCGATGCCCATCAGCGCCGAGCCGGCGTCGTGCATGATCGTGCGCACGTCGGCGAAGTCGAGGTTGATCAGGCCGGGGATCGTGATCAGGTCGGTGATGCCCTGCACGCCCTGGCGCAGCACGTCGTCGGCCGCGCGGAACGCGTCGAGGATGCTCGTGCGGCGCTCGACGATCCCCAGCAGCTTCTCGTTCGGGATCACGATCAGGGTGTCCACCTGCTGGCCCAGGTGGTCGATGCCCTCGGACGCCTGGCGCGAGCGCTGGCTGCCCTCGAAGGCGAACGGACGCGTGACCACGCCCACCGTCAGCGCGCCGATCTCCTCCTTGGCGATCTCGGCGATCACGGGCGCGGCGCCCGTGCCGGTGCCGCCGCCCTCGCCGGCGGTCACGAAGACCATGTCGGCGCCCTTCAGCGCCTCCTTGATCTCGTCGCGGCTCTCGTTGGCGGCGCCGTAGCCCGTGTCCGGGTTCGCGCCCGCGCCCAAGCCGCGCGTGAGCTGCGAGCCGATCTGAAGCTTGATGTCGGCGTCGCACATCTGCAGCGCCTGGGCGTCGGTGTTCACCGCGATGAACTCCACGCCCTTGAGCCCGGCGTCGACCATGCGGTTGACCGCGTTGGTCCCGCCTCCCCCGACGCCGACGACCTTGATGACCGCCAGGTAACTCCCCGTGTCCATCGCTCCCAGTCCCTAGTTGGCTGCCCTAATGCGGGCTTCCGTTCTCCGGGCCTTCTTCCGTCCGACGGTCAAGCAATACTTGAGAGTTCGCCAGGCCGCCAAACGCCGGAAAAACGGCACTGTATGAGGTTTCAAGGCGACGTGTCAACGTCGGCACGATTTTGTGCGCGCTCACGAGTCTCGAGCGCGGGTTGAGGGTTGGCCATATCTCGAGTCGTGGTCGAGGGTTGACGGCGCTAGGGCTGCGCGCCCGCGGCGGGCGTCCCGGTGGCCGTCTGCTGCGTGGGGGCCGGGGCGGCGCCGAGCTGGGCGGGCGCGCCGGCCTCGGGCGGCTCCGGCGGGGGGACGTCGAGGCCGCCGGCGACCGGGCGGTCCGGCATCCGGACGTCGACGTACGCCGCGCCGCGGCTCTGCGGGTCGGCCAGGACGGCGGCGGCGGCGGCCCACTTGGCCGCCAGCGAGCCGGTCGAGCCGAGGATCACCTGCGGGCCGCGGCGAAGGAGCGCCACGAGGCCCTTGCCGGGCAGCTCCCGGACGCGCAGGACCCGCCGGCGCAGGACCGCCGGCGCGGCGGCTGCGGCCCCCACCAGGCGCAGCGCGCGGCCGCGGCCGAGCCTCGAGCCGGACGGCAGCGCGCCCACGGCGATCGCGGGCACCTCGGCCCCCGCCACCCGCACGTGCGGCAGCATCACGCCGCCGGCCCCTACGGCCACGCGCTCGGAGCCCTCCACCAGGATCGCGACCGGGGCCGTCTCCACCACCTCGATCCGCAGGCGGTGCGGGAAGTCCGAGCTCACGCGCAGCTCCCGGACCGCGGCGCCGGGGCCGATCGCCTCGAGCAGCGCCGCCTCGTCCACGTGCAGGGTGGTCATCCGCTTTGCGGCGGCGGTCACCGCCGCCCGCTCGCGCTTGGCGTCCGTGCCGGTGAGTCCGGTCACTGTCACGCGCTCCACGCGCACGAGCGACGAGTCGCGGAACCACAGCACGTAGAGGACTCCCAGCGCGATCGCGACCAGCGCGGCCGCGAGCAGCCTGCGGCGCAGCTTGGGCGTCATCGTCCGCGACCGCCCGGCGACGCCCGCCGCGGCGGCGCGCAGCAGGTCGGCCGCCCGCGGCAGCGTTCGGCGCGTGAGCGCTCCGGCCGCCGCCCTCACGAGCGCAGTCCCGCGGCGTCGACGTCGCCCAGCAGCTGCACCTCGGGCTCGAGCTCGATGCCGAAGCGGTCGCGCACGCGGCGGCGGCCCTCGGCCATGAGCGCCACCAC
Source organism: Thermoleophilaceae bacterium (assembly GCA_036389105.1). Lineage (GTDB taxonomy): Bacteria > Actinomycetota > Thermoleophilia > Solirubrobacterales > Thermoleophilaceae > AC-37. The sequence goes on along the minus strand of DASVQK010000128.1, from coordinate 6,300 downwards.
GTCGGCCGTGGTGGCCTCCCCCGTGTTCTCCACGAAGTTGGCGTGCTTCTCGGCGAAGCGCGCGCCGCCCACGGTCAGGCCGCGGCAGCCGGCGGCGTCCAGGAGCTGGCCGGCGCTCCTGCCCTCGGCGCGCGGGTCGTCGGGGTTCTTGATGGTCGATCCGAAGGTCTTGATCCCGGACGGCTGCGCGGCCCGGCGCTGCGCGCGCATCTCGGCCAGCGTGCGCTTCACGTCCTCCGGCTCCGCGGGCGCGAGCGCGAACGACGCGCGCGCCACCACCTCGCCCGGCCCCAGGTTCGAGCGCCGGTAGGCGAAGCCCAGCTCGTCCGGCGTGCGGCGCACGACCTGGCCGGGAGCCGCGACCTCGACCCAGTCGAGCACGCGCGAGAGGTCCCCGCCGTACGCGTTGGCGTTCATCTTCACCGCGCCGCCCACCGTGCCCGGGATGTTCACGCCGAACTCGAGCCCGGTGAGGCCGAGCCGAGCCGCCATCGCAGAGGCCTGGGGCAGGCGGGCGCCGCCCCCGCAGAGGAGGTTGGCGCCGTCGGGGACGATCGTGGCCAGGTCGCCGTCGAGCTTGAGTACGAGTCCGCGGAAGCCGTCATCGGCTACCAGGAGGTTCGATCCCGAGCCCACCACTCCTACCTCGTGCGCCTCCGTACGCGCCCAGTCGAGCAGCTCCGCCAGGCGCTCGCTCGAGTGGGCGCGCGCGAACCAGTCCGCCGGGCCGCCGGCGCGGATCGTGGTCAGGCGCGCGAGCGGGTAGTCGCGCTCGACGCCGTCCGGCGGCGTCACGACGGCCTCCCCTCCACCAGTCGCTCCGCCAGGCGGTCGACGTCGCCCGCGCCCAGCGTGAGCAGCACGTCGCCCGCGCGCAGCTCGGCGGCCAGCAGCCGCTCCGCGTCGTCCATGTCCCGCGTCCAGTACACGGGGCGCCCGCGGGAGGCGTCCGCCGTGGCCGCGGCCACCAGCCAGCCGCTGACGCCGGGGTGATCCTCCGCCCGCTCGCGCGCCGGGTAGACGTCCAGCACGCAGGCGGCGTCGGCCAGGGCCAGCGCCCGCCCGAACTCGCGCGCCAGCAGGCGCGTGCGGGAGTACAGGTGCGGCTGGAAGCAGGCGATCACCCGCCGCGCGCCCAGCGTGCGCGCCGCCTCCAGCGTGGCCCGCACCTCGGTGGGGTGGTGCGCGTAGTCGTCGTAGACGACGGCGCCCGAGGGCAGCGCGCCGCGCCGCTCGAAGCGCCGCTTGGCGCCGGGGAAGCCGGCCAGGGCGGCGGCGGCCTCGGCCGGATCGACGCCCGCCGCCCGGCACGCCATCAGCGCGGCCAGCGCGTTCAGCACGTTATGCCGTCCCGGCACCTCCAGCCGCACGTCCACGCCCAGCGCCGTGAACCGCGAGCCGCCCGCGCCGAGCTCGACGTCCACTGCGGCGACGTCGCCCTCCTCGATGCCGTAGGTCGCCGACGCGCCGCGCAGGCGCGCCCCCGCCCACGCCACGGTGCTGCCGGCCGCGCCCGCGAACTCCTCGAACGCGCCCTCGATCTCGATCGGCGAGCGGTAGGTGGAGTGGTGGTCGAGCTCGACGCTGGTCACCACGGCCACGTCCGGCGCGAGCTTGAGGAACGAGCGATCGGACTCGTCGGCCTCCACGACCAGCCACCCGCCCCCGCCCCAGGCGGCGTTGCGGCCGGTGGTGCGCAGCTCGCCGCCGATCAGGTACGACGGCTCGCGGCCCGTGCCCAGCAGCGCGTGCGCGGTCATGCAGGCGGTTGTGGTCTTGCCGTGGGTGCCGGCGATGGCCACGCAGGGCTTGAGGCGCGAGATCTCCGCCAGCAGGTCGCCGCGGTGGAGCACCTGCGCGCCGCCCTCGCGGGCCGCGGCCAGCTCCGGATTGTCCTCGGCGATCGCGGTCGAGACCACGACCTCGGCGCCGGCGGTCAGGTTGGCCGCGTCGTGCCCGATCGCCGGCTCCAGGCCCGCCGCCCGGAGCGGCTCGAGGTAGGGCGACTCCGCGCGGTCGGAGCCGGTCACCTCGGCCCCCAGCTGCCCGGCCACCAGGGCGAGGCCGCTCATGCCGGCGCCGCCGATCCCGATGAAGTGGAGCCGGCGCCCGCCCCAGGGAGTGGCGCTCATGGCCTTCAACCTAGCCGCGCGGGCGGCGGCGTGAGACCGGACGGGGAGCGGGTACTCGGTAGGGTGCCGAGCCGAAGCCAGAGAAAGGAACAAGATGCCCTGGGACGAGTTGAAGCCGCGCCAGTTCGCCGCCTTCGAGAAGGACCTCGACGGGATCTCCAAGAAGACGATGGAGGACCACTACAAGCTGTACGAGGGCTACATCAAGAAGACGAACGAGTGCCGCAAGCTGCTGAACGAGATCGACTACGGCGAGGCCGAGGGCAACCAGGTCTACTCGCACCTGCGCGCGGTGTCGATCGACTACACCTTCGCCCTGCTGGGCTACAAGAACCACGACCTCTACTTCGGCCACCTCGGCGGTGACGGCGGCGAGCCGGAAGGCCGCTTCGCCGAGCTGGTGGACGCCGAGTTCAACGGCGTGGACAAGTGGAAGGACGCGGTGCGCAAGTGCGCGAAGGCGGCGCGCGGCTGGGTGATGGTCGGCTACGACCTGAACGACGGGTCGGTCTTCAACTACCTGATGGACACCCAGAACCTGTGGGCCGTCTACAACATGGTGCCGGTGCTGGCGATCGACGTGTACGAGCACGCCTATGCGCCGGACTTCGGGGCGACGCCCGACGGTCGCGGCGAGTACGTCGAGGCGTTCTTCCGCAACCTCGACTGGGACCACGTGAACCGGCAGGTGGCCGCCGCCGAGGCCGCCAAGCGCGGCGCCGACGAATCCGGCGCCACCGGGGGCGGCGAGCAGGGCTAGCGCGCCAGCGCCGGGACTCGTCCGCGTGCGGCGGCGGCGACGCCGCCGCGCGCCCCGACCCCGTATCTTGTCGGCGGGACGCCGGGAGGCGTCCGGCCCATGACGACCTTGAACCTGACGACCCGCGAGCGCCCGGGGGGCGTTCACGTCGAGCTGGCCGGCGAGCTGGACATCGCCACCGCTCCCAAGCTCGACGAGACGCTGCGCCAGCTCGAGGGCGCCGGGCACGGGCTGATCGTGATCGACCTGCGCGGCCTCGAGTTCATGGACTCGAGCGGCCTGCGCTCGCTGCTGGGCGCCGACACGCGCGCCCGCGAGGCCGGCCGGCGCGTGGTGCTCGTGCGCGGCGACGACCGCGTGCAGCGCGTGCTGCGGATCACCCGCCTCGACGAGCGCCTCGAGATCGTCGAGGACGCCGAGCAGCTCGCGGGCGCGGCCTAGGCCCGCCCGGTTCGCGGGCGCGGCCCACGGGCCTGGGCGCTAGCGGGCCTCCTCCGCGTCGATCTCGAACCAGACCGCCATCGCGCTCCTGCGGTCGACGCCCCAGCGGTCGGCGATGCGATCCACGAGATGGAGCCCCCACCCGCCGGCGTCGGTCCGCGCCGCGCTGCGCGGCGTCGGGTCGAACCCGGGGCCCTCGTCCGAGACCTCCACGCGCAGGGTGTTGTCCGAGGCCGAGGCCGCCAGCGCGACCTTCGAGCCGGACGACAGGCCGGCGTGACGCACGCTGTTGGTCACGAGCTCGCTCACCAGCAGGCGGACGTCGTCGAGGGAGTTCGGGTCCGCATGGCCCTCGAGCAGCTCCAGCGCGGCGCGCGCCTCCGACGCCGCGGCCGGTCCGGGGTCGAGCTCCAGCCGGATCGTGGCGCCCGAGTCGTCGTCCCGGTCCCCGAAGCCGCCGCCGCCTCTGTACCCCGACTCGCGGGCGAGCACGGAGTAGCCGGGGACACCTGCCATCGGACCGTGGAAGTACCGCTCGGTGACTCGAGCCGTTCGCATCTCGGATCTTCTCGTCGGGATCGGGGGGACGGAGGTCGGTGCTGCCCTCCGCTGCCTCGGTTATTCCCGGGTCCACTCGCCGAAAACGTGCCGCCACTCACGCAAAGAATCGCTGCAGATCGCGGCCTTTCAGGGACGGGCCCGCGGCCATGACCTCGTCGGCCACGCGGTCCGCGGCGTCGGGACGCGCGAGCCGGGCCGCGGCCTGGGACATCCGTTGCAGCCCGCCGGGGTCGGCGGCGAGCCCGCCCACCGCCTCGGCCAGGCGCCCGGCCGTGAGCTCGGCGTCCGGCAGTACCACCGCCGCGCCCCCGTCCGCCATCCAGCGGGCGTTCTTGTCCTGGTGGGCGCCGGTGGCGTGCGGATAGGGCACCAGCACGGCCGGCAGCCGCGCCGCCGCCAGCTCGAACACCGACCCGCCGGCACGGGCCGCGGCCAGGTCGGCAGCCGCGAGCGCGTCGGCGAACGGCTCGACGTACTCCACCAGCCGGTAGTGCGCCGGCGAGCCCAGTTCGCGCAGCCGCTCGGCCAGCTCGGGGAAGTCGCGCCGTCCGCTGGCGTGCAGGACGCCGAACGGCGCGCCGGGCGCGAATGCCTCGAGCGCGGCGCGGTTGAGCGACCGGGCCCCGATCGAGCCGCCGAAAACCAGCAGGCAGAGGCCGTCCGGCGGGAGGTCGAAGCGCCGCCTGGCCGCCGCGCGGTCGGCCGCGCCGGTGCCGGCGGGTACAGGCCGGCCAACCACCCGGTAGCGCCGGCCGTCGCGGCCCTCGATCGGGAACGCCAGGAACACGCGCCGGGCGGCCGGGGCCAGCAGCCGGTTGGCCACGCCCAGGTGGCTGTCGGCCTCGGTCAGGAACAGCGGCAGGCGCAGCGACGCCGCCGCCAGCCCGACCGGCCCTGCCACGTAGCCGCCGCCGCCGATGACCGCGTCGGCCCCGATCTCGCGCAGCAGCCGGCGCGCGCGTGCGGTGGCCCGCGCGGCCAGGCCGGCCGCGCGCAGCGCGCGCAGCGGGTTGGCGCGGTCGAGGCCCGCCACCGCCAGGCGGTGGAGCGGGTAACCGGCGGCGGGCACGAGCTCGGCCTCGGCCCGCTCGCCGCCAGCGAACTCGACCTCCGCGCCCCTAGCCCGCAGCGCGTCGGCGATCGCCAGCGCGGGCACCACGTGCCCCGCGGTGCCGCCGGCCGCGATCGCTACCCGCATCGGACCCGCCCTCGATGGCCTCGAGCGTGCGCCGCGGACGCCGGGCCGCGGCCCGGCCGCCGTTGGCGGCCACGTTGAGCACCAGGCCCATGGCCGCGAGCAGCACCACCAGGTTGGAGCTGCCGTAGGAGACGAACGGCAGCGGCACGCCGGTGAGCGGCGCCATGCCCAGGACCGCGAAGAAGTTGAGCGCGGCCTGGGTCAGGATCAGCGAGGTCATGCCCGCTGCCAGCAGCTTGGCGTAGCGGTCGCGCGCGGCCTTGGCGGCCCGGAAGCCCGCGTAGGCGATCAGCCCGTAGAGCGCGGCCAGGGCCGAGATGCCCATCACGCCCAGCTCCTCGCCGACGATCGCCAGGATCATGTCCGTGTGGGCCTCGGGCAGGTAGAAGATCTTCTGGACCGACTCCCCGAGCCCGACGCCGAACAGGCCGCCGGACCCCAGCGCGATCATCGCCTGGACGCCCTGGAAGCCGGTCTTGCCGGCGTCGTTCCAGGGGTGCAGGAACGTGAGCAGCCGGTCGCGGCGGTAGGGCTCCACCAGCGCGAACACCAGCGCCAGCACCGCCAGCACCAGCAGGATCACGCCCAGGTGGCGCATCTTCACGCCGGCCGCGACCAGCAGGGCGAAGGTGGAGAAGCAGATGACCATGGCGGTGCCCATGTCGGGCTGCTTGAGCAGCAGCAGGCACGCGGCGCCCACGACCATCAGCAGCGGCCTGCAGAGGGCCCTGACCGACTCGAGCCGGGACGGGCGCACGGCCAGCAGGCCGGCCGCGTACAGCACCAGCGACACCTTGAGCAGCTCCGACGGCTGGAACTGCACCGGCCCCGCGCCGAGCCAGCGCGTGGCGCCGTTCACGGTGATGCCCACGTGCGGGACCATCACCGCCACCGTGAGCGCGAAGGAGATGCCCAGCAGCGGCGGAGTGAGGTTTCGCACCGCCTTCAGCCCCCCGCGCGAGATCAGGTGCATGGCCACGAGCCCGACCGCGCCGAACATCACGTACTTCTTGAGGTAGAAGGCCGGATCGCCGTTGGCCAGGAGCGCCTCGGCGGAGCTGGCCGAGTAGACCATCACCGCCCCCGCCGCCAGCAGGCAGAGCGTGGCGGTGTAGAGGATCGAGTACTCGAGCGGCGGCTTCGCGCGCCGCTCCGTGCGCTTGGCGGCGGCCATCCGGACAACCTTCGACGCGCGGCCGCGAATTCAT
>DASVQK010000127.1:0-12549 GCA_036389105.1 Thermoleophilaceae bacterium | reverse complement strand
CGACGCGCGCCGCACGTCGTAAGTCAGCCGCGCGTAGAGCGACTGCCCGGCGTACAGCCGTCGGCTGGCGAACGCCACGTCGGCGCGCGTTCCGTCCGCGACCAGGCACGGACGGCGACCGCTCCCGCCGCGCCGGCCGCTCACCAGCCGCAGCGACCCCGTCCCCGCGATCGCCACCGGACCGCTGGTCAGCGTTTGGAGGCGTGCGGGCCGGATGCGGCCGTCGTCGCGCACCTGGAGCGGGTCGGCCCCGGCCACGGCTATGTGCAGTCGCGGCGCCACCGCCGGCACCAGGCGCTCCAACCGGTTCCAGGGCGCGCCCGACCCGGCGATCATGTACTCGGGCAGCCGGTCGTCGATCGCCACCGCGCGCCCGCGGCTCGCCAGCGCCGCGGCGTCGGCACGCAGGTTGTGCACGAAGACCTTTCCCGGCCCGCTCTGCCGGTCGCGCCACTCGCGCGAGATGTCGGCCCCCGTGGCGACCGCGACCGCGAGGTACCCGCACAGCGCGACGGCCGCCGCGCCCAGCGCGATCCGCCGCGGCACCGCGACGGGCCACGGACGCAGCGCCGCCGGCGACGAACGCGAACGCGCGCCGGCAACGTCGCGCGCGTGGAACGCGAACCCCAGCGCCAGGGGCAGCAGCCACGCCATCTCCGTGTCGTAGCGCAGCTCGGACGCCACCTTGTGCAGCCCGTAGTTGCCCAGCCGCCCCAGGCCCACCAGCGTCGCGTTGGCCACGAACACGATCCCGAGGAACGTCCACGCCCGCCACGCGCTCCGCTTGCGCGACACGCTGACCGCGATCACCACGAACAGCAGCAGCTGCGCCGCCACGGCCACGACGTACACGATCCCCCGCGCGTCCGCTCCCGCCTGCACGCCCGCGAAGGCCGGCGTGACGCCCTTGAACCACGCCGTCCACAGGTACGTGCCCAGCAGGTCGAGCGACGGCCGCGGGGTCTTGTGGGGCGCGTAGTTCTGGAGGTAGTTCCACACGTACACGGCCGCTGTGGGCGCGAACGCCAGCCACGTCCAGCGCTCGGCGGCCAGGGCTCGCAGCGCGCGCCGCGGCCGCGGGTCGAGGAACAGCACCCGGATCAGCACCAGGTACAGCGGCACGAACAGCACCTTGATGTAGAAGAGGAGCCCGACCGAGAACGCCGCCACCGACAGCGCCAGCGCCCAGGGCGCGCGGTCCTGACGGTGCCGCAGGTCCGCGTGGATCGACAGCAGGGTGAGGAACGTGGACGGCAGCTTGTGCAGCCCGTCGGCGAACCACAGGAAGGTGGGCACCAGCACGATCGACGTGCCGAACAGGAGCGTCAGCACGAGGTTGGACCGCCGCGGCCCGAACAGCCGAACGCAGATCAGGTGGAACAGCACGAGCGACCCGGCGAGCAGGACCAGCATCGCCGCCAGCGCCAGGCTCCAGCTGACCGGCGCGAGCTGCTCCAGCGTCCAGTAGCCCAGCCGGTGACCGGGCGCGTAGTGCACGAACACCACGCGCCCCAGGTAGTCGAGGTTGAGCCCGTCGCCGCCCGTGAACAGCCCGGCGCCGGCCACGGTGTCGTGGGCGATGGCGATGTGCAGCCAGTCGTCGCCGGCGAAGTAGCTCCGCCCGGCCAGGATCGCCTGGAGCGCGACGGCCGCCGCCACCACCACGGCCGGCCCGACGAGCGCGCGGCCGGAGAGACCCACGGGCTCGCCGCGGCGCAGCCGCTCCGCGAGCGCGGCCCCGCCCCGGCCGGCGCACGCGAGCACGAACGGCGCTCCCGCCGCGAACGCCATCGTGCCCCACCGGGCGGCCGCGCCGGTCTCGCCGCCGCCGAGCGAGCGGGCCATCTCCACCACGGCGTAGCCGGCCACCAGCAGCGCGGCCGCCAGCCCGACCGCCACCCCCAGTGCGCACGCGGTCCAGCCGACCGCCGCGGCACCCCTCTGTGCTCGCCGCGTCCCCACTCGCGGCCATGATCGCAGCGCCCCGCCGGCCCCGGGGGCGCCCGCGCGCCCGACTATCCTCTCCGCGCCTTGGCCCTTCCCTCCCAGTCCGAGGACTTCCCCGCCTGGTACCAGGAGGTGGTCCGCCAAAGCGAGCTGGCGGAGTCGGCCCTCGGCCGCGGGTCGATGGTGATCAAGCCGTACGGATTTGCGCTCTGGGAGGCGATCCAGGCGGCCTTCGACAAGCGGATCAAGGCCACCGGCCACAGCAGCGTCTACTTCCCGCTGCTGATCCCGTACGAGCTGCTCGAGCGCGAGGCCCAGCACGTGGAGGGGTTCGCGCCGGAGGTGGCCGTCGTGACCCACGCCGGCGGCCAGAAGCTCGAGGAGCCGTACGCGGTAAGGCCCACGTCGGAGACGATCATCTGGGCCACCGTCGGCAGGTGGATCCAGTCCTGGCGCGACCTGCCGCTGCTGCTCAACCAGTGGTGCAACGTGGTGCGCTGGGAGCTCCGGCCGCGGCTGTTCCTGCGCACCACCGAGTTCCTCTGGCAGGAGGGCCACACCGCGCACGAGACCGAGGCGGAGGCGTGGAAGGAGACGCGGATGATCCTGCGCTCCGTCTACCAGCGGGTGGCCGAGCGCGAGCTGGTGCTGCCGATGGTGACGGGCCGCAAGTCGGCCTCCGAGCGCTTCGCCGGCGCCGTCGAGACGCTGAGCATGGAGGCCCTGATGCGCGACGGCAAGGCCCTCCAGGCGGGCACCTCGCACTACTTCGGCCAGAACTTCTCGCGCGCGTACGACGTGCGCTACACCGGCCGCGACGGCGCCGAGGAGTTCCCCTACACCACGTCGTGGGGCGCCAGCAGCCGCCTGGTGGGCGCGCTGGTGATGACCCACGGCGACGACCGCGGCCTGCGCCTGCCGCCCAGCATCGCCCCGCACCAGGTGGTGATCGTCCCGATCCACCGCGACGACGAGGAGCGCGAGCTGGTGATGGGCGCGGTGGGCCGGATCGAGAAGGACCTCCGCCGCCGCCGCGTGCGCGTCCACACCGACGACCGCGACCAGCACCGCCCCGGCTACAAGTTCAACGAGTGGGAGCTGAAGGGCGTGCCCGTGCGGATCGAGCTGGGACCGCGCGACATCCAGGCGGGCCAGGCCACCGTGTACCGGCGCGACGTCGGCACGAAGGAGGCCGTGCCGCTGGCCGAGCTGGCGCCGGTGGCGCGCGAGCTGCTCGGGGACGTGCAGCGCGGCCTGTTCGAGGACGCCCGCCGCTTCCGCGACGACCACACCTACACCCCCGCCACGTGGGACGAGATGCGCGAGCTGCTGAGCCGCGCGGCGGGGTTCGTGATCGCCAACTGGTGTGGCGACGAGGCCTGCGAGGCGCGCGTCAAGCAGGAGACCAAGGCCACCATCCGCTGCCTGCCGCTGCGCCGCCGGCGGACCGACGGCGACTGCCTGGTGTGCGGCAAGCCCGCGCGCGAGCGCGCCCACTGGGCGCAGGCCTACTGAGCGAGCGGGTCCTACGCCCCGGGCGGGGCGCCGGGGTAGCATCGCCTGCGGGGGGCGTGACGGGTTGAGCTCAAGGGGACTCCGTGCCGGGCTGGCGGCAGCCACCGCCGCGCTGGTCGCGGCCGCCGTGCCCGCCGCGGCCGCGGTGGACCACGGCTTCCCGGGCACCGATCCGAACGAGAGCGTGCGCATCCACACGCCCAACGACCACGACTTCGACCACTGCGAGATCGACGACCAGGACGGCCAGGACTGCGGCAGCCTGTTCGAGGAGACGTTCGCTCGCTTCGGCTTCGCCCCGGCGGCCACGCAGGACTCCGCCGTCTACCACAACCCGCTCGACGCGCACGTCCAGCGCCTGAGCGCGCAGAACACGCTGGCCGGCCGGCACCCCCTGGGCCAGGTGGGGGGCGTCTCGGCCGACCGCGCGTGGAAGTACACGACCGGCGACCCGCGGGTCAAGATCGCGATCGTCGATACGGGGGCGAAGTGGGAGAACCCGCAGCTCCGCCTGCGGCTGGCGCTCAACAAGGGCGAGCTGCGCAAGCCCCGCCACGCCGACGCCACTGACTGCGCGGACTACGACTGCGACGGCAACGGCGCCTTCAACGTCGACGACTACGCGCAGGATCCCGGCGTGGCCAAGACCGCGGGCAACAACCGCTCCGACGCGATCCTCGACGGCAGCGACCTGATCGCCGCCCTGAGCGACGGCCGCGACGACGACCGCAATGGCTACACCGACGACATCGCCGGCTGGGACTACCTCGACGACGACAACGACCCCTTCGACCAGTCGAGCTACAGCAGCGCGCACTTCCATGGCAACGGGCGCGCCGAGGAGGCCGTGGCCGAGGGCAACGACGACGGGATAAACGGGGACGGCGGGGACATCGGCCTGTGCCCCCGCTGCCAGTTCGTGCCGCTGCGCGACTGGGACTCGTTCGTCGCCGACACCAACCGCTTCGCCCAGGCGGTGGGCTACGCCGCCGACAACCACATCCAGGTCGTGGAGGGTGCGATCGGAGGCATGTTCAACTCGCGCTTCGCCCAGCGGGCCTTCGACTACGCCTACCGGCGCGGCGTGTTCCTCGCGATCGTGTCCTCGGACATCAACAGCGCCAACCACAACATCCCCACCGTGTACGACGAGGCCACGATGATCTCCGGGACGGTGACCGACAACGAGGGGCTGGGCCACGACTTCGGCGGGCCGCAGGAGGTCTACGACTTCTTCGGCGGCCAGGGCATCAACCTCACGCAGAACGTGCCGGTCGGCACCTACTTCCGCAACTCCGGCACCACTCAGTACGGCGGCCACGCGCACGTGGTCTTCCCGGCGGTCACCGGCTCGGTCGCCACCGGCCAGGCGTCGGGCGCCGCGGGCCTCATCATCTCCGAGGGGCTGAAGAAGGGGATGACGCTCGACCCCAACGAGGTCAAGCAGATCCTGACCGGCGCCGCGGAGGACGTGGTGCCCGAGAACACCGGCGGCTCGGGCGTGCCGGACCCGGCGCAGACTGGCTGGGACCAGCACTTCGGCTACGGCCGCCCGGACCTGGGCCTGGCACTGGAGCGCGTGGCGGCCGGCAGGATCCCGCCTCGGGTGCTGATCGACTCGCCCGACTGGTTCGCGCCGCTCGACGTGACGCGCCGGTCGAGCGTGGAGGTCGGCGCGCGGCTGTCGGCCCCGCGGGCGGCCGGGTACAACTGGAAGCTCGAGTACGCGCCCGGCATCGAGCCGTGCGAGCAGGACTTCGTGCCCGTGGCCAGCGGCTCCGGCACGGCCCCGCGCCAGGGCGCGCTCGGCACGATCGACCTCCTGACCGTGCGCAAGAAGCTCGACGATCGCCACGCGTCCAGCCCGTGCGGCAACCCGGGCCCCGTCACGGGCGGGTCAACGCCCGATCCCACGGCGCCGTCCAAGGGCCCCGGCGACGTGGACCCCAACGAGCCGGCCTTCACGGTGCGGGTGGTGGTCACCGACACGGCCAACAACCGCGCCGAGGACCGCAAGACCCTGTTCGCCTATCGCGACACGACCGCCCACCCCGGCTGGTCCAAGAACCTCGGCACCGGCGGCGAGGCGTCGCCGCGCATGTTCGACGTGGACGGCGACAACCGGCTCGACACGATCGTCGCCGACTCGAGCGGCGGGCTGAACGCGTACCGCGCCGACGGCTCCCCGGTGCCCAGCTTCGCGGGCGGGCACGGGGTGGTCACGCGTCCCTACTCCACGCACCATCCGGGGGAGCCGATCGACGCCGTCGTCGATCCGCCGCGGGAGATCCTCCGGACGCCGGTCATCGGCGACATCGACGGCGACGGGGAGTCGGAGATAGTGGACTCGGCGGGCGAGCACGTGTACGCCTGGCACCTGGACGGCTCGGAGGTCGACGGGTTCCCGGTCTCGCTCGACCCGAGCTTCTCGGGCGGGGCGGTGGAGAACGAGCAGAACCACGTGAAGCGCGGGTTCATGGCGTCGCCGACGCTTGCGGACCTGGACGGCGACGGCAGGCTCGAGGTGGCGGTGGCCGGCATGGACCAGCACCTGTACGTCTGGAACGGGAACGGCGACGCGCCGGCCGGCTTCCCGCTCAAGCTGAAGAAGCCGGGCGAGGCGACCAACGCGACCACGCCCGGTGCGGAGAGCATCAACACGGCCGCCGCCGGCGACCTGAGCGGCGACGGCAGGCCAGACCTGGTGGTGGCCACCAACGAGGCCGAGGGCGGCGGCGCCGGCAACCCGTTCGGCATCCCCGACCTGTCGGGCGCGGCCGGCCGCGTGTACGCGGTGGACGGCAAGGGCAAGTTCCTGCCGGGCTGGCCCATGGAGCCGAGCGCGCTCCTGCCCAACCTCCTGCCCTTCGTCGGGCCCGGTGAGGACCACTCGCTGGCCGACGTGGACGGCGACGGGAAGCTCGACGTGATCGGCAACATCGCCACCGGGCAGCTGCACGCCTTCCACGCCGACGGCACGAGCTTCGTGGACTACGACCAGGAGCCGCAGACCGGCGAGACCGTGGACCGCTCGTTCGTGGCCAACGCGTTCGACTACCCCGTGCTGGGCGACCTGGACGGGCTGCCGGGCCCGGAGGTGGCCAAGGCGGGCCTGACGCTCCAGGGGGCGGCCAACCTGCTGCTGGTCGGGCAGAACCAGCCGTTCAACCACGTCGTGCAGGCCTGGAACGCCAGCACCGGACAGGAGCTTCCCACCTACCCCCAGGCGATCGAGGACTACCTGCTGCTGACCGAGCCCGCGGTGTCCGACGTGGCCGCCAGCGCGGGCAACGAGGTGGTGGTGGGCACGGGCCTGTACATGCTGCGCGCGATCGACGGCCAGGGCGTCGAGGACCGCGCGGGCGGCTGGCCGAAGTTCACCGGCGGCTGGCTCCAGGCCACGGCGGCCTTCGGCGACGCGGACGGCGACGGCAAGCTCGAGGTCACCGCCCTGACCCGCGAGGGCAACGCGTTCCTGTGGGACACCGACCGCGGCGCGTGCGGGACCAACGACCAGTGGTGGACCTCGCACCACGACGAGCACAACACGAGCCGCTACGGAGCCGACACCCGACCGCCCGGCACGCCCGGGGCGCTGACCGCCACGAGGACCGGCGGCAAGATCGTCCTGAGCTGGGTGGCGCCGGGCGACGACTGGCTGTGCGGCAACGCCAAGGCGTTCCGCGTGCTCGGCTCGAACGGCGCGCTCGACAGTCCGCGGCAGGGCTCGACGGTGGACCGGGGCGCCGCCGCGAGCGTCGGGAAGCCGGAGCAGCGGTCGATCGACGACTCGGCCGGCCGGCGCACGCTGGCGGTGCAGTACCAGGACGACGCCGGCAACTGGGGCCACGTCGCCAGCCTGCCCGTGCCGCGGCGCGAGGGCGAGACCACGTTCTCGCAGCAGGGCGGGACCTTCGGCGTCACGGGAGTGGGGGCGGGGGAGGGTCCGGGCGGCCTCCGACCCGTCGTGAAGCTGAAGGCTCCGGCGTACGCCAGCAACGTGTCCCGCACGCGGCGCTTCACGGTCAGCTGGACCGGCAGCGCGCCCACCGGGATCGGTTGGTTCACGCTCCAGGCGCGGACCGGCGGCAGCGGCTGGAGGACCGTCGTGCGGCGCAAGCTGACGCGCAGCGTCAGCTTCACGGGTCGCGCGGGGCGCACGTACGAGTTCCGCGTGCAGGCGCTCTCGCGCGGGGGCGTGCTCAGCCGCTACGTGAAGGACCGCACGGTGGTGCCCCTGGACGAGCGCTCAAGGCGGCTCGGCTTCTCCCGCGGCTGGACCCGGCGGGCAAGCCGGTCCGCCTACGGGCGGACGCTCACCGTCACGTCCAGGCGCGGCGCCGGGTTCAGGTACCGCTTCCGCGGCACCCGCTTCGCGGTGATCGCCCCGCGCTCCAGGAGCGCCGGGCGGCTGCGGATCGTGGTGGACGGCCGGCGCCGGACCGTGTCGCTGCGGGGGCGTCCGGGGGCGCGACGGGCGGTCTTCCACACCGGCCGTCTCCGGCGCGGCCGGCACCGCGTGTCGGTGCGGTCGCTGGGCCACGGTCCGGTGGCCATCGACGCGCTCGGCCTGACCGGGTAGGAGCGTCCGCCGCCCCGGCGAATGTTGAGCTGACGCAAAGGTCGACCCAAGCCGGAACTCCTGGTTTACCCGCGCGTTGTGGTGGTAGACGACCTGTGATGGCGATGGCCGGAGATCCCGAGACGACAGACGGCGACTGGTAGGCCGGTCGCTCAGCCGAACGTGAAGGCGTAGCCTTCGATCCCCGCCGCCGGGGCCAGCGTCAACTCGTGGCGCCCCACGGCCGGCAGGTCCACCAACCGGTACAGGCGCTGGCCCTCGATCCTCGCCACGCCGCCGCGCACGTCGCTTCCCGCCAGCCGGTCCGGCAGCGGCTTCCCGTCCAGCAGCACGCGCATGGCGCGTGCGCGGCCCGGCGATCCCAGCACCAGGAACACGCGCCGCGCCTGGAACTCGACGTGCAGGCGGGCGCCGGGCCCCGCCCGCGCCGACTCCAGCCCGACGCGCCAGCGGCCGCGGAACGCGAACGCGTCGGGCGGCAGGGCCGGCCGGCCGCGGCCGTAGTCGCGGCTGCCGGGCGCGATCGGGCCGTTGGCGAAGCCCTCCGCCCGCGCGGCGCCCAGGTAGGTCTCCGGCGTCGTGACCCCCTCCGCCGGCACCTGCGCGCTGGCGCGGGTCATCGCACCGAGGCGGTCGGCGCCGGCCTCGGCCAGCAGCGAGCGGATGGCGCTCTCCGTGACGCCGTACTCGCCCTCGCCGAAGTGGACGTAGCGAACGTGGCCATTCGCATCGATCAGGTACTTGGCCGGCCAGTACTGGTTGCCGAACGCGTCCCAGGTTGCGCGGTCGTTGTCCTGCGCCACGGGGTAGCGGATGCCGTTCTGCCTGACCGCCGACGAGACGTTCGAGGCGCTCCGCTCGAACGGGAACTCGGGCGTGTGCACGCCGATCACGGTCAGCCCGTCCTTGCGGTAGCGCGCGTCCCAGGCGGTGACGTGCGGCAGCGTGCGCAGGCAGTTGATGCACGTGTAGGTCCAGAAGTCGATCAGCACCACGCGGTGCCGCGCCCGGAGCGAAGCCAGCGTGAGCGGCCGGCCGCCGGGCGTGTTGAACCACCGCTGCGTGCCCACGATCTCCGGCGCGGGCGCGATCACCGGCAGCCTCGAGCCGCGGGCGGCCTGCCTCCCGCCCCCGGCCTTCGCCGAGCGACGATCGCCGCGCAGCCCGGCCAGCTCCTTCCTCGCCGAGCCGCTGTTCTCGAGCTTCTCCGTGGGGTTCACCAGGAAGCTCGGCAGGTCGCTGGCGATCGCGGTCTGGAAGCGCATGTCGACGTTGGCCAGCATCAGCACCGCGACCGCCACCATCACGGCCCCGAGCGCCTGCTGGAAGCGCATGCTGCGCGCGGCAAGCCGGGCGGTAAGGCGGCGGCCGGCGCGCATGAGCACGTAGAGGGCGAGGGCCGACCCGATCCCGTACGCGAAGGCGGTGGCCAGCCGGCCCGCGGTGAACGACTGCGACGCCGACACCGTGATCACCCCGGCCAGGAGCGGGCCGGCGCAGGGCGCGTACACGAACCCCAGGCTGACGCCGACGAGCACACCCGACCAGAAGCCGTCGCCGCGGCGCGACGGCGACCCGGCGCGGCCGGTCAGGGAGCTGAGCCACGCCTCGATGCGCGCCGCGAACGGCGGCACCACCAGCGCGACGCCGAAGCCGATCAGCGCGACGATCGCCAGCGTGCGCAGCAGCCCGTCGGGCAGCCCCAGCGCGTGGATCACGTAGACGAGCGCGACGGTTGCGAACGTGAACGACAGGGCCAGGCCGGTCACGATCCCCAGCGGCCGGCGCGGGCCCCCGCTGGCCCCTGCGGACAGCGCGACCGGCAGCACCGGCAGCACGCAGGGGGACAGGGCCGTTCCCACCCCCGCCAGGAACGCGAACAGGATCAGCAGGGCCATGGGACAAGTATCGCCGGGCGGCGTGCGTCCGCCCGCCGGGACCGGTCAGGGCAGCGCTTCCGGCTGCTTCTCGCGGAGATGGCCCTCGATCGTGGCTCGCACCCACCTTCGTGTGTCGGCGTCCGCCATGCGGTAGCGGCCGAGCAGCTCGCGCTGGCCGGCCAGGGGCAGCCCGGCGATCGTCCAGCCGGCCACCAGCCGCTCGAACAGCAGCTCCTCGCGCCGCTGCCAGACGTCGTCGGCCGTGGCCGCCGGCCGGCCGGCGGCCTTGCTCAGCTCGCGCACCGTGCCGTCGGACAGTCGGTCGCGCAGGGTCAGCACGTTTGCCCTCGGGGTCGGTGTAGTCGGTCGTGGCGGCGGGTTCGCGCCGGCCGGGCGAGTCGGCGCCGCGCGCGCGCCGGCGCTGGCGGCGGCCCACGTCAGGCCGCGGTCTGGTCGGCGGCCTCCGGGTCGGCCCGGTCGATCTCGAACCAGACCTGCCCCGAGGAGTCCCGCTCCTCGACGCCCCAGCGGTCGGTCAGCTGCGACACGAAGAACAGGCCCCAGCCGCGGTCGCGCTCGACCTCGCCGGAGTCGTCGGGCGGCTCGAACCCCGGCCCGGTGTCCACCACCTCCACGCGGATCAGCTCGTCGCGGATCGCCAGCGTGAGCTGGATCGAGTCGTCGGGCCCCGCCTGCGCGTGCTGGACCGAGTTCGTCACGAGCTCGCTCACGAGCAGGCGCACGTCGAACGCCTGGCTCTCGTCCAGCACCTGGTCGATCTCGGCAAGGGCGAGTCGCGCGGCCGTCACGGCGTACGGGCCGCCCGCAAGCTCGAAGGTCATCTCCTTGCTCATCCCTGACGTTCCCCGGCCGTCGGCCGCCGCTCTCGCATCCGGCGTTCGGCGGGCACGCGCGCATTATTCCCCAATACTGGTTACGGGGAATCCCCGCTCGGGGTGCCGGGCGCGTCACAGGAGCTGAGGCACGGCCTTCGCGGTCAGCAGGCAGCCCACGGCGACGATCGCGAACGCCGACGCCGCGGGAAGCGCGGCCACGATCCGGCTCGAGAACGTGAGGCGGGCGGTCAACCGCCGGGCGTAGACCACCGCCAGTCCCAGCGCCGTCAGCGTGCCCGCCAGGCCCAGGCTGAACGCGAGGATGAGCAGCAGGCCGAGCGCCACCTGGTGCTGCGAGATCGCTCCGAGGAGCACGACCAGCGCCGACGGGCACGGGATCAACCCCGCCGACGCGCCCATCCCGACCAGCCCGCGCCAGGTGAGGTCGGCGGGCGGCAGGTGGTCGTGCGCGTGGTCGTGGCCGTGCGAGCCGTGCCCGCGGTCGTGCGCCCGCCTGGCCCGCGCCCAGCGCAGCCGCGAGCGGAGCACCCCGGCGCCCACCGCCACCACCAGCAGCCCCGAGGTAAGCGTCAGCCAGGGGAACAGGTCCTCGGGAAGCAGGTACTGAGACAGGGCCAGGGTCACCACGCCGAGCGCGAAGACGCCGATCGTGTGCGTCACGGTGACGATGCCGCCTAGCGCGGCGGCGTGCTTGGCGGTGCCGCGCGTACCGATCAGGTAGGCGGCCACCATGGCCTTCCCGTGCCCGGGGGAGAGCGCGTGGAGCGCCCCCCAGCCGAACGCGGCCAGCAGCAGCAGGACCAGCACGCCCTTCCCCGAGGCCGCGTTCGAGAACACCGCCGCGAAGCCGTCGCCTGACTCGTGCCCCTCCTCCACCGCCCTGGCGCCGGGGGCGCGCGGCGCGATCACCGTACCCTCGCCCGCGCTCACGCCGAAGCTCGCCGAGCGGTGATCGAGCGGGCTGCGCAGCAGGTCCTTGGGGTAATGACGAAGGCCGCCGGTGGGGTCGCCCGACGGCGTTGTCGAGCGCACCGTGGTGCCGCGGCCCGGCTCCACCACGATGGCCCGCCAGCCCAGGCGGCTCGAGAACGTGTCGTCGCGGAGCTCGATCCGCCGCGCCCCGCGCGCGGGCGCGGTCAGGTCCAGCTCCACCCTGGTCAGCTTCAGCCCGCCCTGTCCGGGCGGGAACGAGATGCGGGCCGACCCCGGCACCGGTACGAGCGCGGCGGGACGCCCGTCGATCGTCAGACGCAGCCCGCGCGTGGCCGCGGCGCTCTTGCGGCGCAGCACCTCGGTCCGCGACAGGCCGCGCTCCTGGAAGGTGGGGATCTCCGCCTGGTCGAGCACGTAGCGCACGTCCACGCGGTCGCTCGACACCTTCACGCGCGAGAGGTGGTTGAGCGTGAAGTTGCCGAGCGGATGCGCGCCCGCGCTCGGGGCGAGCATGGCCGCCGCGATCGCGGCGAGCAGAACGGCGCGGAGCGCGCGGCGCATCACGGCAGCGACCTCAGCGCACGCCTCGCCCGCGGCGCGTACAGCGGCGAGAAGCGCGGATTGAGCGACAGCGCGCGCGTCAGGTACCCGCGCGCCGCCGCGTACCGCCCCGCCGCGCGCGCGGCCATCCCGGCGTGGTAGAGGAACAGCGCGTCGCGCGAGCCCAGCCGCAGCGCGCGGCGGGCGTAGGCCAGGCCGCGGGCGGGACGGCCCGCGGCGGTCAGCGCCCAGCCCAGCGCGTCGGCCGAGCGAACGCCGGGCGCCGCTGCGTAGG
>DASVQK010000126.1:0-21830 GCA_036389105.1 Thermoleophilaceae bacterium | reverse complement strand
CAGCTCGCGTCGTGCAACCCGCGCTCGCGGCGCAGGTGCACCTGGTAGTGGAGCCACTGCCGCCCGACCTTCCACGTCCGCCCGTCCGGTGCCAGCACCGTGCGCACTGCTCCGCATTCTGGCGGTCAGCGCCGACCCATTCCGTGTCCGGACAGCTACTCGCAGCCTTGACCGTCGCCATCGCGATCCAACCCGTGGGGATCGCTCCCGCTGACGGCGTACGGGCCATCGAGGTCGGCGCAGTCGAGATCGGGCGGATACGGCGGCACGCACGGGTCATAGCCCGGTGCGCAGTCTTCCGACGTCGTCGCCTCCTCCTGCTCGCGCTGTCGCTCGCGCTCCTCACGCTGCCGTTCGCGCTCCTCCGCGCGTCGCCTCGCACGCTCCTCACGCCGCCTTTCACGCTCTCGCGCGCGCTGTCGCGCGCGAGCCTTCGCACGGCGCTTCCGTGCACGGGCCTTCGCGCGGGCCTTCTCGCGCTTGCGCTCGGCCTTCGAATCGCCCGACTTGGCCTGCTCGCTCGTCGTCTCACCTGCGTTGGTGTCCGTGGAGTTCCCGTCGCCGCAGCCGCCAGCCGCGAGCGCCCCACCGACAACGCAGGCGATGACCATCAGTCGGAGCCCGCTCATCTCCTCCCCCTCCCAAAGCCCACACAGTGCGCAACCATTCTCTACCATTAAGGCGAGCTGGGCGTCGTCCGAGCGCTTCACCGCAATACGCAGGGCTGCTCGACAGCCAAGCTCCCAACCAGACCCCGTCACACGCGTTCCAACAGGCATGAGACCTCAGACATACGCAGTGGCCGCCTCAGCGGCGACCGTCCTGGCAATCTCGGCGACCGCCGCCCTGGCCGCGCCCCCCACGCCGCACCAGCTCACGATCTCGGCGCAGCCGGCCAAGGTCGTGTTCGGCAAGCCGGTCGCGATCACGGGCAAGCTCACGGGTGAGAACAGCGCCGGCGAGACGATCACGCTGCGCGACGACCCGTTCCCCTTCGACGGCTTCAAGAACCTCGCCACCGCGTCCGCGGCCGCGGACGGCGCCTACAGCTTCGCGGCCGTCCCCACCGTCAACACGCGGTACCAGACCACCGCGAAGACCAAGTCACCGGCGACGAGCCCGGTCGTGACGGTGCTCGTCGCGCCCAAGATCTCGTTCAAGGTGAGCGACAAGACGCCGGCCGCCGGTCACCGCGTGACCTTCAAGGGCACTGTGGCGCCGGCCCACGACGGGCAGACCGTCCTGCTCCAGCGCCGCACCTCCAGCGGCAAGTGGAAGACGGTCGCCACGATCCCGCTGACCGACGCCGGCACGGCCGTCTCGGCCTACAGCCGCCGCAAGAAGGTGAGCTCGAGCGGGAGGTACCGCGTGGTGAAGCCCGCCGACGCGGACCATGCGCTCGGTCGCAGCTCCAAGCGCCGCCTCACCGTCCACTAGCCGGGCGAGCAGAGCGCCCACGCGAACGGCGCACCCGCGCGGCGCGTGACCAGCTGGAACACGGCCTCGGCCGGGGTCATCGCGCGCATGCGCGCCAGGGACAGGTCGCGCAGGCGCAGCGGCTGCGCGAAGCCGGCCCCGAAGGGAACGAGAAGGGGACCGCCGCTCGCCAGGAGCGAGAAGCCCGCGGCACGCAGCATCCGGCGGTGCCCGGCGATGTTCGGCGTCCACCAGCGCGGCTGGCCGCGCGCCGCGAGGTCGGCCGCCGGCGTTCGGGGTCGGGTCAGCGTCAGGCTCAGCGAGACCACCTCGACCGAGAGGAACTCGCCGCCCGTGACGGAGCGGATCGCCGCGTAAGCACGCACCGGGTCGCGCAGGTGCAGGGCCAGCGCCCCCATGAACACGAAGTCGAAGCTGCCCAGCCGCTCGGGGTCGAGCTGGTAGACCGTGAGGTCGAGGCGCTCGACGCTCGACCCGATCGCGCGGTGGGCGAGCTCGAAGCAGCGGTTGGGACCGGGCTCCTGGTTCGCCGGTCGCGCCGGCCTGGCCGGGCGGGGCTCGGGCCAGTCGTAGTCGGCGGGGTCGTCGATGTCGATCGCGACCACCTCGGCGGCGCCGCGGCGCTCCATCTCGAAGGCCCAGAAGCCGTCGGAGGTGCCCACGTCCAGGCAGCGCCTGCCCGCCAGCGACGGCGGCAGGGGCACCCGGGCGGCGGCGCGGCGGGTGTCGTAGTGGCCGCGCGTGACGACGCCGCCCGGCAGCTCGATCGTGTGGTACCAGGAGAGCGCCTCGGCCCGCTCGGCGAGCGTGGCGGAGGCGGCGGGCGATGCGTGCACCGGCGGGACCCTACCCGCGGCCCCGCCGCGAGCGACGCTGGCGAAGCGGGTCCGCTCCGCGCCCTCGTAGCGTTAACGGGAGCGTGACCCACCGAGGCGCCCAATGACGATCGACCAGGCGGTCGAGCTCCTGGAGCTGACGCCGCCCGCCGACCTGCGCGACATCCAGCTCGCGCGGCGCAAGCTGGCCAAGCGCTGGCACCCCGACCGGGCCGCGCCGGACCAGCGGATGGTGCACGAGCGCCAGATGAAGACGGTCAACTCGGCGTACGACCTGCTCCAGACCCGGATCGCCGCCGACGGCCCGATCACCGCCCTGCACGTGCGGATCAGCGCCGACACCGAGCGCAGGCGCCGCGCGGAGGCCGGCAGGCGCGCCTACGAGGCAAGCGTGCACACGCGCGGCCGCCGCGCCGGGGCAGCGCCGGAGCGCTCGATCGTCTACCGCTACGTGCGGTCGGCGACCTACCCCGAGTGGGGCGTGGGCAGCGTGGTGGACATCTCGTTCACGGGCGACGGCGACGACATCCAGCGCTGGGCGCGGGTCGCGTTCTCCGAGGGCACGTACACCCTGCCGCTGGACAACCTCACGTTCGTGGACTTCGCCAAGCGCGAGCGCGACTTCGAGCGCGCGGAGCGGTTCCTCGTCGCGGCGCGCGACGCCATCGTCCGCGGCGACCACGCGCTGGCGGCCAGGCGGCTGGTCTACGCGCGCAACGCGGCGCCGCGGGATCCCGAGATCCTGGGCCTGCTGGCGCAGGAGTACCGCGCCAGCGGCCGGCTGCGCGAGGCGGGGCGCACCGTGCGCGAGTGGATCCGCGCGGACCCCGACGACCCGGCCTCGCACGCCCTGGCCGGGGCCATCTACGCCGACATGGGCGCCCACGACCTGGCCGAGGACGCAGCGCGGGCGGCGCGCCAGGCCAAACGGCGGCGCCAGCCGCGGCTGCGGGTGGCCGGTTAGCGGGCTGGACATCTGACACGATCGGTCCGTGCACTTCGAGAGGAGCATCGTTATCGATCGCTCCCCGGCCGACGTCTGGGCGTTCGTCGCCGACCCGGCGAACGACCCGAGGTGGTGCGACAAGGTGAGGTCCGTGGAGCAGGTGGCCGGCGACGGCCCCGGACCGGCCGCGAGATACCGCGTGCGCCACGCGCCCAAGCCGCTGGGCGCGCCGGCCGAGCTCGCCGTGGAGGTCGTGGAGTTCGACCCGCCGCGCGGGATGCGCACGCGCCAGGAGGACGGCGACGGGGTGTTCGACGTGCGCTACGAGCTGACGCCGGAGGGCAGCGGCACGCGCTTCACGCAGATCGACGACATCGAGTGGAAGATCCCGCGACTGGGCTATCCGATCGCGCGCATGATGGTCAACCGCCACCTCGGCCAGCAGTGCGCGGCGCTCAAACGCGTGCTCGAGTCGGGCGCGTAGCCGTCAGCCCGATCGCGATGTTCACCCGGGCGTTCACCGCTCGGCGGGCGGACGTTCCACGGCAGAGAACGCCGTTCTCCGGGTTGTCACGCCTGGTCATGCGATGGCTCCTGCGACGCACACCTTCCTGTTCGCCGACCTTGTCGGCTTCACCGCCCTGACCGAGGAGCGCGGCGACGAGGCCGCCGCCGACCTGGCCTGCCGGTTCGCTCACGAGGCCGCGCGGATGGCGGATGAACACGGCGTGGACGTCGTGAAGTCGCTCGGCGACGCCGTGATGATCAGGGCCGACGACGCCGACGAGGCGATCCGGCTCGGCCTGCGGCTGAGCTCCGACCTGCGCGCGCTCGACGGGTTCCCACCGGTCCACGCGGGCGCGCACACGGGCGTGGCCGTCGAGCGCGGTGGTGACTGGTTCGGCGCCGCCGTGAACCTGGCGGCGCGCGTCTCCGGTGCGGCCCGCGGCGGCGAGCTGCTGCTCACCGAGGCGACGCTGGCCGCGGCGGGGAGGCTGGCGCACATCGAGTTCGAGGAGCTTGGACCGCAGCTGTTCAAGAACATCGCGAACCCGACCTCGGTCTACGCCGCCCGCCGGCGTCAGCGCGGCGCTCAGCGGACCCAGCGTGGAGCGCTGCGGCTGGTTCCGCCCGCGCTTCGGCCGGCGGCGGCCACCGCCGCGCTCAGCCGCGCGGGGTCCTGAGGCGGACCGCCGGTCAGTACTCGATCGATCCGGCCATCACCCGCTGCCGGCTGCCGGCGGCGGACGAGCGCTCCACGCTCAGGCGTTCGTACTCGCCCAGGCGGGCGGCCGTGGTCAGGCGGACGTCGGCGCGGCCGGCGCCGTCCACGCGGAACGTACCGGCGCTCGTCTTGCGCCCGTCGTCCCCGATGCACCAGAGCTCGTAGACGGCTCCCGCCTCGGGGCGGACGCCCTTGACGTAGAGGTGCACGCTGGTGCCCGAGCTGAAGCTGTCGAGCTTCGCGTACGCGCGCGCGGCCGGCGCGGCGGGCGATCCGCTCAGGCGCGCGCTGTAGGTGCGGTCCCCGGGATCCGAGGAGCTGTCGAGCCCGGCGCTGACCACCAGGGTGACGACGACGGCGGCCGCCGCGGCGGCCGCGGCGACCGGCAGGGGACGGGCCAGCCAGCTGCGCAGCGGGCGCGGCTTGGCGGGGCGGCGGTCGCGGGCGAAGCTGGCGAGGACCGCATCCTCGAGGCTGGGCGGCGGCTTGGCGGGCGATACGTCGGCGGTCGGGCCGGCGGCCTCCAGCATGGCGGGCAGCGCGCCCAGCTCGGCGTGCTCGCGCGCGCAGCCCGGGCAGGTGGTGAGGTGGACGCGCACGGCTTCCATCTCGTCCGGCTCGAGGGCGTCCAGCACGTACCCGCCGAGCAGCAAGCGGCAGTCGTCGCATGCCATGGCGTGGCGGTGGTGGCTCACGGCTCGACCCCCATCTCCTCGAGGGCCAGGCGCAGGCCGCGCAGCGCGTAGGAGACGCGGCTCTTCACGGTGCCCAGCGGGATCCCCGTCTGCTCCGCGATCTCACGCAGGCGCATGCCCTGGAAGTGCGCCAGGCGGATGACCTGGCGGTGCTCGGGCGTGAGGCGCTCGAGCGCGGCCGACACCTGCCAGCCGAGCAGGGCGTTCTCCAGCGAGTAGCCGCCCTCGCCCTCGCCCTCGTCGAGGTCGGCCGGCGCGGTGGCGAGCGACGGGCGCACGGCGGCGCGGCGCTTCACGTCGACGATCGCGTTGCGCGCGATCCCGTAGATCCAGGTGCGGAAGCTCGCGCGCGAGGGGTCGTAGCTGTCGGCGTGCCGCCAAACGCGCGTGAACACGTCCTGGACGACCTCCTCGGCCACGTGGCGGTCGCCCAGGCAGTTGACGGCGAAGCCGTAGAGCTCGGGCCCGTATGTCCGATATAGCGTGCGCATGCCGTCCTCGCCCTCGGAGGCGTGCAGGCTCTTCAGGATCGCCGCGGACATGCCTCTACATGAGGTTACGCGCGGCGGAGGGCGCCGGTTCGAGCCCGCCCGACGACGCCTCGGCCCGCGAAGTTCTCCGTGAGGCTGTGGCAGTTGGGACAGAGCAGCCTGAGGTTCTCGAGCCTGTTGTCGTGACCGTCGCCGTTCACGTGATGGAGGGCGAGCGACAGGGGCTTCCCTCGCCACTCCGAGATGCCACAGTCTTCGCAGCGGCTCTCCTTGAGCCCCGCCCGGACGAGCGCCTTCTTGACCGTGCCTCGGTTACGCGGCCGGCCCGCGATGAGCAGCGCGTCGACGGGAAGCCCGCGCGGACGTGGTCGGATGTCGCCGCGGCTGATGGCGCTGTTCCAGGTCTGCTTGGCGAATCCGAACTTCGCCTGACACTCACGGACCGTATGGCCCGCGTCGTAGTAGCGGCGGACCTCCGTCCAGTCGTATCTCCGCGCGTACTTCGCGCAAGCCGGGTGCCCCAAGCTGCGCGCGTGATGGCAGACCGTAGAAGGCGCCAGCCCAAGCGTCGCGGCGATCTCGCTGACTCCCGACCCCCGCTGCAGAAGAAGCGCGACGAGAGCTTTGGTCTCAACCTTCCGACGCTCCAAACCGATGCTCCTCCGACCCGAAAACCGCGTCTCCGCGCTCTACACTCCTGCTCGCGTTTGGGGGATCGTCCAATGGCAAGACGCTCGGCTCTGGACCGAGAAATCGGGGTTCGAATCCCTGTCCCCCAGTCACATTCAAGCAGTCGCAGCGGACGCAAAAGCGCTGCAAATCTCGATTTTTACAGACTTGTAACGCTCGTTACCGAAACGTAACGCCTACAACCCCGCCAGGTCCGTCCCCTCGTCCGCCAGCGCCGCCGCGTCCGGCTCGGCGCGCTCGCGGATCATGCGCCGGGCGTGCTCCAGGTCATCCGAGCGGCCGACGGTCATCGCGGCCACCACGCGACCGCCGTCCAGCGAGAACGACGTGAAGCTCCCGTCGTCCAGCGAGCCGCGGATCACGCGGTCGCCGGACCCGACGCCCACGTACTCCAGGCCGGTCCAGTCCGCCAGGTCGGACCAGAAGTAGGGGATCGCCTCGTGCGGGGCGTCGGCGCCCAGCATGTTGCGGGCAACCGTCTTGCCGTGCTCGTTGGCCACGTCCCAGTGCTCGACTCGCGCCGTGCCGCCGTGCAGCTCCGACCGCCACTCCGCTATGTCGCCCGCCGCGTAGACCCCTTCGGCGCTGGTCTCCAGGCGGTCCGAGCAGAGCACGCCGCCCTTCTCCCCTATCTCCAGCCCGGCGGCCTTCGACAGCATCGTGTCCGGCACGACCCCCGCGCCGACCACCACGGCGCCGCAGTCCACCTCCAGCCCGGCCGCGGTCACGACCTTGGTGATCCGGCCGTCCGCGCCCTCGTAGCGCGTCACGTCCTGCCCGCCGTGCAGCTCCACCCCGTGCTCCTCGAGCACGCGCTTGAAGTAGCCGGCCACCTCGCCTCCGAAGACGCGCTCGAACGGCGCGGCCTCCTGCATCACCATCACGCACCGGCGGCCGAGCGACGTCAGCGTGGCCGCAACCTCGCACGCGATGAAGCTGCCGCCGACGATCGCCACGCGGTCGGCGCCGCCGGCGTCCTCGCGGATCGCGTCCGAGTTGCCGAACGCCCGCAGGTAGTGCACCCCGTCCAGGTCGGCCCCGTCGATGCGCAGGCGGCGCACGTTCGCGCCGGTGGCCAGGAGCGCCTTGCCGAACGCCACCTCCTCGCGGTTCGACAGCTTGGCCACGCGCGCGCCCACGTCGAGCTTCATCACGCTGGTCCGCAGCAGCAGCTCCACGTCGTGCTCCGGCCACCAGTCAGGCGCCTCGACGTACGCCTCGTCCTTGCCCACCTTCTGGGACAGGTACTCCTTCGACAGCGGCGGCTTGTCATACGGCGCGTCCGGCTCGCGGCCCACCAGCAGGATCGACCCGTCGGCACCCTCCTCACGCAGCGTCTTGGCGCAGCTCCCGGCCGCCCGGCCGCCTCCGACCACGAGGAAGTCGACTGAGCGGTCGGGCACGGCCTACGCGGCCTCGGCGCCGCCCTCGGGCGCCTTGAAGCGCTGGCTGACCTTGTCCTCGAGCCCGGTGTCGAGCACCACCAGCACCTCGTCGCCCGCCTCGATCACCGAGTCGGCCAGCGGGACGAACCCGGTGCCGTCGCGCAGGATCGAGATCGCCAGCGACCCGTCCGGCAGCCCGAGGTCCTTGACCTCCACCCCGGCCGCGGGCGACCCGTCCGCCACCTCCACCTCGATGATCTCGAGCCGCTCCTGAGGCAGGTCGAGCAGGTGCAGGAGGCCGTAGCGCGGCACCTCGTGCTCGATCAGGCGCAGGATCAGGTCCGTGGCCGACACCGCGGGCTTGATCCCCAGGAGCTCGAAGTGCTGGAGGTTGCGCGGGTTGTTGCAGCGCGCGATCACCCGGTCGCAGCCGTACTTCTCGCGCGCGACCTGGCAGATCAGCAGGTTGTCCTCGTCGTCGCCGGTCACCGCGATCACCATGTCCGCGCGCTCGATCCCCGCCCGCTCCAGCACCCACAGCTCCGAGCCGTCGCCGTACTGCACGGAGTGCTCGAGCTCCTCCTCCACCGTCGCGAACCGCCCCGCGTCCGACTCGACCACCGTCACCTCGTTGCCACGGTCGATCAGCTCGCGCGTGAGGTTCCACCCCACCTTACCGGCCCCCACCACCAGCGCGTACACCGCTAGCCGATCCCCTCCAGGACGGCGTCCTCCAGCATGTCGATCGCGATCTTGGTCGGGCACACCGTCCGCAGGCCCTGCTCCTCGTACCACGTCGCGCGCGCGGGGTCGAGCACGCGGACCACGACCGCCTTCACGTCGAACCGCCGCTGCGCGATCTGCGCGATCACCAGGTTGGTGTTGTCGCCGTCCGTTGACGCGACGAACGCGTCGGCGCGGTCGATGCCGGCCTCGAGCAGGGCGTCGATCTCGAGGGCGGTGCCGACGGTGAACGCGCCGCCGGCCTCGTGCCAGGTTCGGTCCATGCCCTTCTCGAGCTGTGCCGCGGCCTCCGGGTCCTCGTCGAGGACCGAGACCTCGTGGCCCTCCTCGAGCATCCGGCGCGCCACCGTGGACCCCACCCGGCCGCAGCCGACGATCATCACGAACATGCAGCCACTCTATCCCCCGAATGGCCTATGCGCTAACTGTGCTCCCAGGCGCCCGACGGCCGCCTCCGGGCCTACGGCGCGACCCCCTCGCGCACCGCGTCCTCACCCTCCGGAGCAGCCGTGAGCACCACCCGGCAGGGGGACTTCTCGAGCACGTAGCGCGTGGTCTCGCCCACCGACCGGTCGCGCACCCCGCCGCGCCCGCCCAGGAGCTTGCCCCCGCGCACCCGGGTCGGCTTCTCGGCCGCCAGCACGATCGCCTCCACGCCGCGCCGCTTCGCCTCGGCGACGATCGCCTCGCCCGCGGCCCGCGCGCGCACCATCGCGGTGGCCACCACCACGCCCTCGTACTCCTCGCCCACCTCCTTGGCGCGCTTGACGGCGCGCTTGGCGGCGGCGATCTCCTCGTCCGGCACCCGCGCGTCCAGCGGCAGCGACATCGGCACCTCCACCACGTACAGCGCCTCGATCACCGCTCCGCCCTCGCCCTCCTCGGCCTCGTCGGCCGCCAGCCGGCCCGCGGTGCCCACGATGTCGTCGTCCAGCTCGCCGCCGAAGACCGGCACCAGGATGCTGCCGTACTCCGCCTCCGTGATCTCCTGGAGCGCCTCCTCCGGGACCGTGAACCGCTTGCGCAGCGGCTTGCCCTGGCTCAGCCTGTAGGTGGCGTAGAGCACGACCCCGCCCAGCATCCACAGCCCACCCACCGTCCGCGCGCCGTTGTGCAGCACCAGCACGCTGATCCACGCGGCGAACGAGCCCGTCGCGCCGATCACGGCGGGCAGCGGCAGCGACCCGCCGCGGAACGGCACGGAGAGCGGGATCCGGAACACCCGGCGCGCGTCGCGCTCGCGGTAGCGCATGACGATCACCGACAGGTGCGCGATCGTGAACGACAGCATCGCGCCGAACGCGAAGATCCCCGCCAGGAACTCCACGTCCGAGCTGAACGACAGCCCCAGCGAGATCAGCGCGGCCACCGTCACGGCCACGTACGGCGTGGTGCGCTTGGAGTGCAGCCGCCCCACCAGGCTCGGGATCTGCCGGTTGGTGGCCAGCGAGTACGTGAGCCGGGAGACGCCCAGCATCGTCCCGTTCACCGCCTGCACGAGCACCACCGCACCCATGGCGCCCACGACGTAGCGCAGCAGGTCCACCAGCCAGTCCGGATGGAAGGCCGACACGAGGCCGAGGATCGGCATGTCCACGTAGCGGCCACCGAGCGCCGTCGAGCCGTTCTCGACCGGCACCGCCATGATCGCCACCGCGGACAGGCCCACCAGCACCACGATCGGCGCGACCGCCGCGAAGGCGGCGAGCCGCTTGAGGCCGCCGCGCGGCACCTGGATCTCCGCCGCCAGCCCCGATGCCGCCTCGATGCCCAGGAACGCCACGGTGGCGAGCACCGCCGCGAACCACACGTCGCTCCAGTCCGGCGTGGTGCCCAGGTCGATCGAGTCGATCACCTGCTGCGGGTGCAGCTCCTGGCCGAGCCCGATCGCGACGATCAGGAGCATCAGGGCGAGGTTGACCAACCCGACGCGGATCACCCGCCCGAAGCGGCGCGCCGTGGGGCCGCGGATGTTGGACACCGCCGCGAACGCGAGGACCGCCACCGCCACGAGGTCGTCGAACGGGAACTCGCCGACGTCGCCCCAGAACGCCGTGAGGTACTGCGACACGGCGAACGCCCCGATCGCCATGACGATCAGGTAGTCCAGCAGCACCGCCCAACCCGCCACGAAGCTGACCAGCTCGTCGAACGCGTAACGCGCCAGCGTGGACGAGCCGCCGCGCTCCGGGTGCACGGAGTTCCCCTCCAGGTACGTCATCGTGGTGATGACGTAGAACAGCGTGGCCAGCAGGAACACGACCGGGGTGAGCCCCAGCGCGTGCTCCGACACCACGCCGAGGATGAAGTAGACCGACGAGCCGATCGCGCTCAGGCCGATGGCGGCCAGCCGCGGCGCGCCGAGGCCGCGCGCCATCCGCAGCCGCGCCTCCGCGGGCAGCGCCCCCGGCAGCGTGCGCGGCGCCTTCACGCGCGGTCGCGGCGCGAGTCCGCGCGGCCGGCCAGGAACACCCTGCCGGCCCCGAGCAGCGCGAACGCCGCGCCCGCCAGCACGCCGATCGCCAGCGGCCCGCCCCCGCGCGCCAGCGTGGCTACGACCATCGCGACGCCGAGGACGCAGAGCATGGCCCCCAGGACGCGCGTCGATTCGCGGTAGGCCCGCTCCACCGGCGCGATTCTAGACCCGGGCGGGGTTGTGTCAGACCGCCGCGGCGCGCGGCACGGTGCCCGGCGAGGACTCGATGATCACTCGGCACGGGCGCTCCGCCAGGACAGTCTCGAGCGTCTTGTTGAAGACCGGGAAGCCCGCCCGCCGGGGCGGCAGCGGGATCACGATCGCCCGCGCGCGGATCTCGCGCGCCTCGTCCACGATCCGCCGCCCCGACTCGCCCGGCCGCACCTTCTCCCAGTGCCCGGTCACGCGCCGCCCGCCGCGCACCCGTGCCGAGTCGATCATCGACTGCGCGAGGTCCTCGTCCTGCGGCATGGCCGCGTCGATCGGCGCGCTGGCCGGAACGGGAATCGTCACGAGCACGTGGATGCCGCGCCGGCGCCGGGCCGCCAGCTTGGCCGCGGTGGCGACGGACTGCGACGAGTAGTGGCCCTCGTCGAACGCCACCAGCACCGACTCGTACTCCACCTCGTGGTCCACCACCGGCTTCGGCACGACGATCTTCGTCGTCTGGGTCAGGTCCAGCCCCTGCCGCCGCCGGTACGCCACGTACGTCGCCATCCCGATCGCCAGCCACGCCGTACCCGCCACGAGCGTGTCCAGGTTGAGCACCGTCACGACTATCCACGCGAGCCCCGTGCCGACGGCCCCGAAGAGGGCGAAGACCGGCACCTGCCTCCCCGCGATCCGTATCTCCCCGGGCCCGCGGTACGGCCGGTCCGCGTCCGGCTGCCGCTGGCGCAGCGCGATCACCGACAGGTGCGCGATCGTGAACGACAGCATCGCGCCGAACGCGTACACGCGGCCCAGGAAGTCCGCCTGGCCCGGCAGGATCGTGAGGCACGCGATCAGCCCGAACACGCCGATCGCGATGTATGGCGTGCGGAAGCGCGGATGGAGCTGGCGCAGCCGCTCGGGCAGCTGCCGGTACTGCCCCATCGAGTACGTGAGCCGCGACACCCCGATCAGGCCCGCGTTGGTGGCGATGAACAGGATCGTGGCGGCCAGGATTCCGACGTAGATCTCCGCGGCCTCCTGGAGCCCGCCCAGGTGCAGGTTCTTCACGACCCCCAGGATCGGGTCGCCCGCGAACTCGCCGGCCAGCGCCGTCTCCCCGTTGACCACCGGCATCGCGGACAGGGCCACCACCGGGAGGAAGGCGTAGATCACGGCCACCGCGATCACCACGCCGCCGATCGCCCGCGGAACCGTGCGCCCGTAGTCGCGCGCCTCCTCGGCCAGGTTCGACACCGTCTCGATGCCCGTATACGCCACCATCCCCACCGGGATCGCGATCAGGAAGTCGCCGATCGTCGGGGCCGTGCCCAGGTGCACGTTGTGGATCAGGGTGTCGGGCGAGAGCACCAGCACGCAGCCGACGATCACGAGCACGACCTGGGTGAGGAAGTCCGCCAGCGCCAGGAAGATGTTGAGCTTGGCGGCCTCCTGGATGCCGATCACGTTGAGGATCGCCAGCAGCGCGACGATCACGATGCCGGCGACGATGTCGCCCGGCGAGTGCCTGAGCGGGGCCCAGAAGACGCCCAGGTAGTGCGGCACGAAGAACGCCGAGATCGAGACCGTGATGATGTAGTTGAGCATCTGGCCCCATGCCGCGAAGAAGGACCAGAACTCGTTGAAGGCGTGGCGCGCGAACGACGACGAGCCGCCCGCCTCGGGGTACATCGCGGTGGCCTCGGCGTACGTGGCGGCCGTGGCGGCGAAGATCAGGCCGGAGATCACGAACACGACCGGCGTCATGCCGAGCGCGTAGATCGCCACCAGCCCGAGCGCGTAGTAGATCGAGCTGCCCACGTTCCCGTAGGCCGTGCTGAACAGGGCGCCCGTGCCCAGCACGCGCTCGAGTCCCTGGTTCTTGGGCCTGCGTTCCGCCATCAGCGGCGGAAAGCTACCTGGACGAACGCGGGCCCACGGCGGCCCGCGCCGGGACCAGCCGCCACCCGACCATCAGCCGTATCGCGAGCGGCGCGAGGAGCACCATCACGAGCAGCCGCAGGCTCTGCACGGCGATGACGAACGTCGTGTCGGCTCCGGCGCTCACGCTGGCGGCCACCACGGCGTAGACCCCGCCGGGCGTCGTCGCGAGATAGGCGTCGAGCAGCGAGATCGAGCTCGCCTGGTCGAGCAGCACGGCGAGCCCGAACGACGCGGCCAGCATCGTCGTCATGACCACGAGGAGCGGCCCCAGCAGGCGGCGGGCGTGGCGCACCGTGCCGCTCGTGAAGCGCAGGCCCACCTGGAGGCCGATCAGCGCGAACGCCGTCTCCCGCAGGACGGGTGGGACGGCGAGGGCGTCGCCGGGAAGCGCCAGCGCGAGCACGCTCGCCAGCAGGAGCGGCCCCATGAGCGTCGGCGCGGGCAGCCGGGCCGCGCGACCCAGGGCCACGCCCGCGACGAGCAGGGCGAGCGTCGCCAGCCAGGCCGCCGGCGTGCCGAGTGGGTCCACGCTGGCGGCAGCGCCCCCACCGCCGCCCGCCGCATGGAAGCCGAGCCCGAGCACGATCGGCGCGATCGCCACGACGACGAGGACCCGCAGGTACTGCATGAACGCCACGAGCCGGCCGTCGGCGCCCAGCTCGTCGGCCATCGCGACGATTCCCGACGCGCCGCCGGCGACCAGGCCGAGCGCGGCGGTCTGGAGGTCGAGGCCGGCCATCCGCGCGAGCGCCGCACCGGCCGCGAGGCTGATCAGGAGGGTGCCGAGCGTGACGAGCGCTACCGCGGGCCAGCTGCCGCCGACGGCCGCCAGCGCGGTCGCGTCGAAGAACAGGCCGAGCGTAACGCCGGTCGCGCCCTGCGCGGCGGTGAAGGCCCGCCGCGGCAGGCTGGGCGGCCGGCGCGTCCCCAGCGCGGCGGCGATGCCGGCGACGAGGCCGGCGAAGAGGTAGGGCGCCGGCAGCCCGGTCGCGGCGAGCGCCCGGCCGGCGGCGAGCGTCGCAAGCGCGATCGCGGCGAGGCGCACGGCGCCTCGCCGGCCGCTCATGTGCGCTCGTCGGCGAAGAGCCGCTCGAGGATCTCGGTGGCCCGGGCCAGCGTCGCGCGATCCTCCTGGGCCAGCCGCTCGAGCCGCCGGCTGAGGAACGCGTCGCGGCGGGTGCGGGACCGCTCCAGTCGCGCCTCGCCGGCCGGTGTGGTCGCGATGAACGTGGACCGCCCGTCGTCGGGGTCGGCCATCCGCTCGACCAGGCCCTGCTCCTCCAGCCGCGCGATGAGCCGCGTGGCGGTGGGCCGCTGGATCCGCTCCCGCGAGGCCAGCTCGCTCGGGGTGAGCCGCTCATGGCGGCTGACGGTCGCCAGCCCGGCGCTCATGGTCGGGCTCAGGTCGCCGCCGGCCTCCTGCCGAAGCCGCCGCGCACCCCGCGCTAGAGCCACGCGAAGCCGCGATGCAAGCAGCGGGCTCGAAGTAGTTAGCATTACTAATTAGCTTAGCACATCATCTGTGCGCGGCAGTCGCGACGCCGCCTGAAGGCGTGTCGCGAGAGCCCCTCTAGACCAGGAACGGGATCATCAGGAGCGCCACGATGTTGGCGACCTTGATCATCGGGTTGATCGCCGGCCCGGCGGTGTCCTTGTAGGGATCGCCCACCGTGTCGCCGGTGACCGACGCCGCGTGCGCCTCGGACCCCTTGCCGCCGTACTCGCCGTCCTCGATCAGCTTCTTGGCGTTGTCCCACGCGCCGCCGCCCGAGGTCATCGAGACGGCCGCGAAGAACCCGACCACGATCACGCCGATCAACAGTCCGCCGAGCGCCTTGTAGGACAGGAGCCCGACGATCAGCGTGACCCCGATCGGGATCAGCGACGGGGCGATCATCTCGCGCTGCGCGGCGGCGGTGACGATGCTCACGCACTGGGCGTAGTCGGGCCGCTCGGTGCCCTCCATGATCCCCGGCTTCTCGCGGAACTGGCGGCGCACCTCCTCCACGACGCCGCCTCCGGCGCGTCCCACGGCCTCGATCGCCAGCGCGGCGAACAGGTAGACCATCATGCCGCCGATCACGAGCCCCACCAGCACCGGCGGGTCGAACAGCGAGAAGCTCAGGTCGAGCGTCTTGTTCTTGTCCGCCGCCTCGTTGCTCAGCTCCTGGATGAAGGCCGCGAACAGCACGAGCGCCGCCAGCACGGCGGAGCCGATGGCGTACCCCTTGGTGACCGCCTTGGTGGTGTTGCCCACGGCGTCGAGCGGGTCGGTCACGTTGCGCACGTCCTCCGGCAGGTCGGCCATCTCGGCGATCCCGCCGGCGTTGTCGGTGATCGGGCCGAACGCGTCCAGCGCGACGATCAGTCCGGTGAGCGACAGCTGCGCCATGACGGCCACGCCGATCCCGTAGACGCCCGCCAGCTCGTTGGCCGCCAGGATGCCCGCGGCGAGCACGATGGCGGGCGCGGCGGTGGACTGGAACCCCTGCGCCAGGCCCTGGATGATGTTCGTCGCGTGGCCGGTCTGCGAGGCGCGCGCGGTGGTGCGCACCGGCCGGAAGCGCGTGGACGTGTAGTAGTCGGTGATCACGAACAGGAGCGCCGTGATGCCGATGCCGATCAGCGTGCACAGCCACAGCTTGATCTCGGTGGGCGGGCCGTGGCTGCCGCGGATGACGTCCCCGACGGTGCCGCTGACGGCCTCCGCGCCCTTGAAGCTCAGGTCCTTCATCACCCAGAAGGTGATCGGGAGGAACGCCAGCGCGGCCAGTCCGCCCGACACGATCAGGCCCTGGTAGAGCGCGCGCTCCACGTTGCCGGCGCGGCTGCGCACCGCGAACGTGCCGATGATCGAGGCCAGGAGCGACACGCCGCCGATCACGAGCGGGTAGACGCCCACGGCGCCCACGTTG
This sequence comes from Thermoleophilaceae bacterium, assembly GCA_036389105.1. GTDB lineage: Bacteria > Actinomycetota > Thermoleophilia > Solirubrobacterales > Thermoleophilaceae > AC-37. The sequence continues at coordinate 5,896 of DASVQK010000126.1, read as the reverse complement.
TCGAAGGTCAGGATGCCCAGCAGCATCACCGCGACCGCGGTGACGGCGTAGGTCTCGAACAGGTCGGCCGCCATGCCGGCGCAGTCGCCCACGTTGTCGCCCACGTTGTCGGCGATCACCGCGGGGTTGCGCGGGTCGTCCTCGGGGATGCCCGCCTCCACCTTGCCCACCAGGTCGGCGCCCACGTCGGCCGCCTTGGTGAAGATGCCGCCGCCGAGTCGCGCGAAGACCGAGATCAGCGACCCGCCGAAGCCGAGTCCCACCAGCGCGTCGACCGCCGACTTCTCGTCCACGTCGGCCACCAGCAGGATGCCGTAGTAGCCGGCCACGCCGAGCAGCGCCAGGCCGGCCACCAGCAGTCCCGTCACGGCCCCGCCGCGGAAGGCGACGTTCAGCGCCGGCGACACTCCGCCGCGCGCCGTCTCGGCCACGCGCGCGTTGGCGCGCACCGACACGTTCATGCCGATGAAGCCGGCGGCCGCGGAGAACGTGCCGCCGATCACGAAGCCGACCGCGGTGCGCGGGTTGAGCGCTATCGCGATCACGATCGCCAGCACGAGCGCGACGATCCCGATGATCGTGTACTGCCGCTGGAGGTACGCCTGAGCGCCCTCCTGCACGGCCTTTGAGATCTCCTGCATGCGCTCGTTTCCGGGCGACTTGGCCAGGAGCCAGCGCGAGGTGGTGATGCCGTAGACGACGGCGGCGCCCGCGCACGCAAGCGCGACGACGATCCCGTAGTCGATCAGGAAGTCAGTCAAGGAAAGCCCCTCCGGGGTGTTGGTTGGGTCCGGCCGCGCGGTGCGCGTCTGCCGGCGCCCCCGTCGCAAAGTTCAACCCGGGCGCGTCCACTACGGTCCGCCCCGGGCTGCGAGCCGGGCAGTCTAGCGACCTCAGGTGCCCGGAGGGGTCCAGATCTTGGAGCGTGCCTTCGCGCGTTCCGCGTCCTCGGCGGACTCGCTCGGCTCCGCGGGAGGCTTCGGGGGCTGCGCCCCCGGCGGCGGCTCCCCCACCCCCTGGGCCTCGCGGGCGAACGCCATCTGAAGCTGGCTGACGGCGTCGCGGATCGGGCCCTGCGGCTCGGCCGGCAGCAGCGGCAGCAGCGCGCGCACGCCGTCGATGGCCAGCTTGGCCTGGCCCAGGTCCGGGCGCTGGGCATCTCCGCCGTCCGGCCCCGGCAGGCCCAGCCGGCGGCCGCCCAGGTTGACCAGCGTCACGGCCGTCTGCACCAGCACGTCCTGCACCGTGATGCGGCGCATCTGCTCCTCGAGCGCGGCGCGCAGCTCCTCCTCGCTGGGCTGCATCGCGTCCGCGGCGTCCGGCCGCCCCGGCTCGTCCGCGGCCTCCGGCCGCCCTGGCTCGTCGGTCATCCGATCACCCCCTGTCCGGCGTAGCTCGACTGCGTGGCGGCCACCTCGGCCTCGAAGACCTCGCGCATGCTCGCGCCCGCCTCGAAGGCGTCGCGCTGGCGCTGCGCGCCGTTGCGCGCCGGCAGGGCCGGGTCGATGCCCAAGAGCCCGCGGGCGGGCGCCGTCCACGCCAGCAGCCGGTCGGGCACGGCGGCCGCCGGCAGCTCCTCCCTGCGCTCCAGGTCGATCATGCGCCCGTCCAGCCCGTAGCGGATGGCGCGCCAGAGGTTCTCGTCCACCAGGCGCTGAGCGGCCGGCGGCGGGGCGCTGCCGTCGTCGCAGTCCAGCGCGGCCTGAGCGGCGCACGCCACCAGCAGGCCCTCGAGGGCCGTGGCCTCCTCGGCGCTCGTCTGCGCGTCGCAGATCCGCAGCTCGACGGTGCCGAAGGCGTGGTGCGGGCGCACGCTCCACCAGAGCTGCGTGTGCTCGACGATGGAGCCGGTGGCCACCAGGAAGTCCACGTGCTCGGCGTAGTCGGCGAAGTCGCGGAAGGGCTCCGGGATCCCGCAGCGGGGGAAGCTCTTGGTGAAGATCTGCGAGCGGGCCGAGGCCAGTCCGGCCGGAAAGCCGTCGAGGAAGGGCGAGTTCGCGCTGATGGCCAGGAGCTCGGGCAGGACCTGGCGCAGGCGGTTGCACACGGCGATGGCGCGGTCCGCCCCGCGGATGCCCACGTGCACGTGGATGCTGAAGGTGTTGTTGCGCCGCGCGACGTAGCCCAGGTCGCGCTCCAGGCGCCGGTAGTGCTCGGTGTCGATGATCTCCTGCTCCCACCAGGGGCTCCACGGGTGGGTGCCGGTGGCGGACAGGAGCACCCCGTGCTCCTGCGCCAGGCGAAACAGGTGGGCGCGCGCCTCGCGCTGGCTGGCCAGGGCGTCCGCGAACGTGTCGCCCTTGGCCGAGCGGATCTCGATCTCGGACGAGATCAGCTCGCCCGCCACGCGATCGGCAAGGACGTCGTCCGCGTCCGCCGCTCGCTGCAGCTCGTCGTAGCGCTGCACGAGCGAGTGGGTGCCGGGGTCGAGGATCCCGAACTCCTCCTCGATGCCCACGGTGAAGTCGGTGGAGGCCTCGAAGGCCTCACGTGCGCGCGTCATGTCGAGCATGGCCGGAGTTCCGCTAGGTCAGGTAGAAGTACAGCGCGTAGAGCAGGTCCACGGCCGGGCTCGACGTGTGGACGGTCACGTCCGGCGGCACCTGGAGCAGCGCCTCGGAGTAGTTGAAGATGATCTTGACCCCGGCCTCCACCAGGTCGGCGGCCACCTTCTGGGCGGCCTCGGTGGGCACCGCCAGGACGCCCACCACGATCTCCTCGTCGTCCACCACCCGCCCGAGGTCGGAGTAGGCGCGGACGGTGAGCGGGCTCCCGTCTCCCACCGGCTGGCCCACCTTGCTCGGGTCCGTGTCGAAGATCGCCACCACGCGGAAGCCGTGGTCGGCGAAGATGTCCGAGCCGGCGATCGCCTTGCCCAGGTGCCCGGCGCCGAAGAGCGCGATGTTGTGCTGGCCCGCGGTGCGCAGGATCTTGCGGATCTGCGACAGCAGCGCGTCCACGTTGTAGCCCACGCCGCGCTTGCCGAACTTGCCGAAGCCCGACAGGTCGCGGCGGATCTGGGTGGAGTTGACGTGCGTGTAGTCGGCCAGCTCCTGCGAGGAGATGGTGTCCTTGCCCATCTTCTTGGCCTGGGTAAGGACCTGGAGGTAACGCGACAGCCGCGCCGCCACGCCCAGCGCCAGGCGCTCCCCGCTCGCCAGCTCCACGCCGTCGATCGTCGGCTGGACGCTCATCGGCCCACAGTATCGAGCAGTCGGCTCAGCTCCGCTGCGGCAACGTGGAGCTCGAACGCCTCCTCGCCGTCGACCTCCACGACGGGGATCCGCTCGCCGTAGTCGCGCTCGAGGCCGGGGTCCAGCGACACGTCCACCACGCGCAGCTCGAACGGGCGCTCGGCCCGCACGGCGGCGACCTCGGCGCGCGCCTCGTCGCACAGGCAGCAGCCCGGCTTGCCGTACAGCGTCACGACGGTCATGCGGCCGCCCGAGCGGACGCGTCGAGCGACAGGTAGCCGGGGTATGCGATCGGCTCCATGAAGCGCGCCACGCCCGCGATCATCGCCGCGTTGTCGGTGCACAGCTCCATCGGCGGGATCCAGACGTCCAGGCCGAGCTCGCGCGCCGCCTCCTCCACCCGCCGCCGCAGCACCGAGTTGGCGGCCACGCCGCCGCCGATAGCCACGCGCTCCACGCGCTCGCGCTCCACCGCCTGGCGCAGGCGGGCCACCAGCACGTCCACCACGGCGCGCTGGTACGAGGCCGCCAGGTCCGCCGCGTGCGCGGCCGTGTCGTCGGCGCCCAGGTCGCGGGTCCGGTAGAGCAGAGCGGTCTTCAGGCCGCTGAAGCTGAAGTCGAGCCCGTCGCCGGGCAGCGAGCGGGGGAAGTCGAACGCGTCGGCGTCGCCGTCCGCCGCCAGCCGGTCCAGGGCGGCGCCTCCGGGGTAGCCCAGTCCCAGCAGCCGCGCGCCCTTGTCGAACGCCTCGCCGGCGGCGTCGTCCAGCGTCTGGCCCAGCACGCGGTACGCGGGCGGGCCGTCCACGCGCGCCAGGAACGTGTGCCCGCCGCTGGCCACCAGCGCCAGGAACGGCGGCCCTATGGGGCTCTCTCCGAGGGTGCCCGCCAGCACGTGGCCGGCCAGGTGGTCCACGGGAGCCAGCGGCAGCCTGCGCGCGGCGGCCAGCGCCTTGGCCGTGGACACGCCCACCAAGAGCGCGCCGATCAGGCCGGGCCCGCGCGTGACCGCCACCAGCTCGACGTCGTCCAGCGTCGCGCCGCCGCGCTCGAGGGCGTCGGCCACCGTCGCGTCGATCAGCTCCAGGTGGCGGCGCGACGCGATCTCCGGCACCACCCCGCCGTAGCGCGCGTGCAGCAGTCCCTGCGAGGCGACCACGTTGGAGCGGACCTGCCCGTCGTGCGTCACGACGGCGGCGCACGTGTCGTCGCAGCTCGTCTCGACGCCGAGGATCACACTCGGGCGCCGGCGGCTTCCTCGGGCTCGGCCTCCTGGGCGGGCTCCTCCGCGACGTTGCGCCACATGATGAGCGCGTCCTCCTTGTTGTCGTGGTAGTAGCCGCGGCGCAGGCCGGCGGAGTGGAAGCCGAAGCGCTCGTACAGCGCGATGGCCGGCCCGTTGGACAGCCGCGCCTCCAGCGTGTACTGCGCGCCCGGGCGGTCGGCGCGCTCGAACAGCCGCTCGAGCAGCGCGGTGGCGATCCCGCCGCGCCGCAGGGGCTCGTCCACGGCGATGTTCATCACGTGCCAGACCGTGTCGTAGCGCGAGCACACGAGGTAGCCCACGATGCGGTCGTCGCGCAGGGCGGCCAGGCAGATGCCCGACGGCTTGGACAGCTCGAGCACGAACATCGCCAGCGACCACGGGGTCGGGAACGCCCGCCGCTCGATTGCGATCACCTGCGGCAGGTCCGCGTAGGTCAGGCGGCGGATGTGGAGGGAGTGGGTCACGGGGTCGGTGGCTACGGTGTGGATGGCTTGGCGTCCGGGTCGCGTATGTAGGTCGGTAGGACCGCCTCGGGAGCCACGGCCGGTGTGTCGATCGCCAGCCGGCAGATGTGCAGGGCACGCACCACGTGAGCCTGCGACCCGTCGTCCGCGACCCTCACGCCGGCGGCCTCGAGAAGCTCCCGAAATCGTAGCGAGCCGTCCCCCGCCGCAAGCGGGTTCGCGCCCACTTCGCGCACGCGCTCGACCAGCTCCGCGGGCGCGGCGGCGAAGGGCGCCCAGCGCTCGCCGCCGGCGCCGTGCAGCGCGGCGAACACCTCGCCGCGCCGGGCGTCGATCAGCGGCAGGCGCTCGGGTGCGTCGATCCCCGCGGCCAGTGCCGCCAGCGACGACACCGGCCGCAGCTCCAACCCGTGCGCCTTCGCCAGCCCGCGGGCAGTGGCGATCCCCACGCGCAGGCCGGTGAAGCTGCCCGGACCGGCGCCGACCGCGACCGCCCCCAGGTCGGGGTAGTCGAGTCCGGCGCGGTCCATCGCCTCGGCCACGCGGGTGAGCAGGTCGCGCGAGTGCGCGGGCGCGGCCGCCAGCTCGGCGACCGCCGGCACGACCTCGAACGCCTGCCCATCGGCGCGCAGCACGCACGCCGCGCTTGCGGGCGTGGAGGTGTCCAGGCCGAGCAGGTTCACGGGCCGGGCTCGACCCGGACCAGCCGCCGGTCGCCCCCCAGGTGCTCGATCGACGCGCGCGCGGCCACGCGCTCGATGGCGCCGCCGGCCTGGCCGGGCCATTCCACGAAGGCGATTCGGTCGGGCGTCAGGTAGTCGTCCAATAGGGCCGGGTCCTCGCGACTGAGGCTGGGGAGGCGGTAGAGGTCGAGGTGGGCGATCTCGGCTTCGCGGCCCTTGTACAGGTGGCCGATCTCGAACGTCGGGCTGGTGACGGGCGCCGTCACGCCCAGGGCGCGGCAGGCGCCGCGC
>DASVQK010000125.1:0-10340 GCA_036389105.1 Thermoleophilaceae bacterium | reverse complement strand
CGGACTCGGCCACCCCGCCCGCGTATAGCGTTCGCGCCCGTGATGCGCAAGGTGCTCGGAGTGGTGGTGCCGTTCCTGGCGGGCGCCGCCGGCGCCGTGCTGGCCTACGTGCTCGGCGGCGTCGTGGTGGGCGTCGCGGTCACGTTGCTCGCCTTCGTCGCGCTGGCCGCGGCCGCGTTCCTCAACGACGCGCGGCAGACGGCCCCGGTTGCCATCCCCTTCGCCGTGGCGGTGATCTCGCTGTTCGTGACGGGCAACCAGGACGGCACGAGGGAGTTCCACGCGGCCGCCGCGCAGGTGGTGCCCGTGCTGCTCCTGGCACTCGCCGTCGACGGCCGCGCCTTCCGGCTGGCGGGCGCTGTCAACAACGACGCGCGGGTAGCGTTCGGCTTCGTCGCCGTGATGACGCTCGGCATGATGGTGTTCGCCGAGGCGGTCTCGCTCCACTCGCTGCTCACGGACCGGATGCGCAACGGCGACATCGCGTTCGCCGGGATCATGGGCGGGCTGTCCGGCGTCTGCGCGCTCGCCTTCCTCAGACGCGGCTGAACCCGCGGTCAAACGCGGCCGCGGCAGCCGGCAGCTCGGCCGCCGTAAAGGCGGTCGGCGCCAGCGCCGCGGCCCACGTTCGAGGTCGCCCCCCTCGCACCGCGCCCACGGCATACCCCCGCGACGCGCTCCGTAACCGCGAACTTCATAGGCTTGCCGGCTGTGCCATCGCGCCGCGACCAGATCCGCATGAGCGACGACGAGCTCCACGCGTTCCTCGACGAGCAGATGATCGTGAGCTGCGCGACGATCGGCCCGAGCGGCCGGCCGCACCTCGTGCCGCTCTGGTACTCGCCCGACGGCGTCGAGCTGAGCGGATGGACGTACGCGAAGTCGCAGAAGACGAAGAACCTCGAGCGCGACCCGCGCGCGACGCTTCAGGTGGAGGACGGGGTCCAGTACCAGGAGCTGCGCGGGGCGATGCTGGAATGTGACGTGGAGATCGAACGCGAGCCGGAGCTGGTGGCCCGCTACGGAATGGCGCTCTTCCGGCGCTACGGCGGGACCGCCGAGCTGCCGCCCGAGGTGGAGCGGATGGTCGAGAACCAGGCGTCCAAGCGCGTCGGCCTGCGCTTCAAGCCCACCCGGATCGTCACCTGGGACCACCGCAAGCTCGGCGGCATGTACTGATGGAGACGCTCAAGGGCCTGATCCTGTCCGGTGGGAAGGGCACGCGGCTGCGCCCGATCACGCACACGAGCGCCAAGCAGCTCGTGCCCGTCGCCAACAAGCCCGTCCTCTTCTACGCGATCGAGGCGCTCGCGGCCGCCGGCATCCGCGAGATCGGGATCGTGATCGCGCCCGAGACCGGCGCCGAGATCCGGGCCGCCGCCGGCGACGGGGATCGCTTCGGCGTGGCGATCACGTACATCGAGCAGGACGAACCGCGTGGCCTGGCACACGCGGTGCTCACCGCGGAGGAGTTCCTGGGCGCCTCGCCGTTCGTCATGTACCTGGGCGACAACCTGCTCCGCGACGGGATCGTCGAGCTGGTCGAGCAGTTCCGCTCGGCCGCCCCCGACGCCCTGATCCTGCTGACGCCGGTCTCCGACCCCGAGAACTACGGCGTCGCCGAGCTCGACGGGGAGAGCGTGTCGCGCCTCGTGGAGAAGCCGCCCGAGCCGCGGTCCGACCTCGCGCTGGTCGGCGTCTACATGTTCACCCGCTCGATCTTCGACGCGGCCCGGGCCATCGAGCCGTCGGCCCGAGGCGAGCTCGAGATCACCGACGCCATCCAGCGGCTGATCGACTCCGGCCTGACCGTGGACCCGCACATCGTGCGCGGCTGGTGGAAGGACACCGGTCAGGTGCAGGACATGCTGGACGCGAACCGCCTGATCCTCGACGACCTCAAGGAGCGGATCGAGGGCGAGCTCGTGGACTCGAAGGTCGAGGGTCGCGTGGTGATAGAGCCGGGCGTGGTGCTCGAGCGCTCGACCGTGCGCGGGCCGGCGATCGTGGGCCGCGGCTCGCGCATCACGGACGCGTACGTGGGGCCGTACTCGGCGATCGGCGAGGACGTGACCATCGAGAGCTCCGAGCTCGAGTACTCGATCGTGCTGGCGGGCTCGTCGGTGCGCGGCCTCGAGGGCCGGATCGAGGCGAGCCTGATCGGGCGCAACGTGGCGATCGCCCGCACCCCGGCGCAGCCGCGCGCCTACCGCTTCGTGGTCGGCGACAACGCCGAGATAGCGATCCTCTGAGATCGACCGTCTGACGTGAAGATCCTCGTGACAGGCGCAGCCGGCATGCTCGGGCGCGACGTGGTGCGCGCCGCGCGGTTCGTGAACCACGAGGTGGTCGGGCTGTCGCGGCAGGAGCTTGACGTGACCGACGAGCGCGCCGTGCGCCGCGCCATGCGCCGCGAGGCGCCGGACGCGGTGGTGAACTGCGCGGCGTACACGAACGTGGACGGCGCGGAGGACGACGAGCCGGCCGCGCTGCGGCTGAACGGCGCCGCCGCGGGGATCGTGGCCGCGGCCGCGGCGGAGGCCGGGGCAAGCGTGGTCTACCCGTCCACCGACTACGTGTTCGACGGCACGAAGGGCGAGCCCTACGTGGAGTCGGACGAGACCGACCCGCGCTCGGCCTACGGCCGCACGAAGCTGGCCGGCGAGGCCCACACGGCGGCGGCCAACCCGCGCCATTACGTGGTGCGCACCTCGTGGCTGTTCGGAGCCGGCGGCTCGAACTTCGTGGAGACGATGCTGCGGCTGGGGCGCGACCACGGCGAGGTGGTCGTCGTTCGCGACCAGGTCGGCTGCCCCACCTACACCGGCCACCTGGCCGACGCGCTGATCCGGCTGCTCGACGGCGAGTCCTACGGGGTGCACCACATCGCCGGCGACGGCGAGTGCTCGTGGTTCGACTTCGCGGTGGAGATCTTCAGGCAGGCCGGCGTCGAGGCCCGAGCGCTGTCGTGCACGACCGAGGAGTTCCCGCGCCCCGCCCCCCGCCCGGCGTACTCGGTGCTGGCCACCGAGCGCGACTACGCGATCTACCTGCCCGAGTGGCAGGAGGGACTCGCCAGCTACCTGGCCGAGCGGACGGTGGCGTTGTGACGGCGCGGGCGGTGTCCCGGTGAGGATCCTGGTCACCGGCGCCGCCGGGTTCATCGGCTCCGCCTACGTGCGCGTGGTGCTGGAGGAGCGCGGCGACGAGGTGGTGGTGCTCGACAAGCTGACCTACGCCGGCCGCCGCGAGAACCTGCGCGACGTCGAGGACGCGATCGAGTTCGTGGAGGGCGCGATCGAGGACCGCGACGTCGTGGCGCGCGTCATCGCCGGCGTGGACGCGGTCGTGAACTTCGCGGCCGAGTCGCACGTCGATCGCTCGATCGCCGACCAGGACGCGTTCGCGCGCACGCACGTGATCGGGACCGGCGTGCTGCTCGACGCCGTCCGCGAGCACGGGGTGGAGCGCTACCTCCAGGTGTCCACCGACGAGGTCTACGGCTCGATCGCCTCGGGCTCGTTCACGGAGTCGTCGCCGCTCAACCCCTCGTCGCCCTACAGCGCGACCAAGGCCGCGGGCGACCTGCTCGTGTCGTCCCACTTCCACACGTACGGGACGCGGGCGCTGATCTGCCGCGGATCGAACAACTACGGGCCGCGGCAGTACCCCGAGAAGCTGATCCCGCTGTGCGTGCTCAACGCGCTGGCCGGGGACGCTCTGCCGGTGTACGGCGACGGGCTCCAGGTGCGCAACTGGCTCTACATGGAGGACTTCGCGCGCGCGATCGACCTGGTGCTGCGCGAGGGGGCGCCGGGCGAGGTGTACAACGTCGGCGGTCCCGACGAGGCGCCCAACATCGACCTCGTGCGCCGCATCGTCGAGCTCACCGGCCGCGACGAGTCGCTGATCGAGCACGTGACCGACCGGCCCGGCCACGACCGCCGCTACTCGCTGAGCTCCGACCGGGTGCGTGCGCTCGGCTGGGAGCCGCGGACGTCGCTGGCCGAGGGCCTGCCGCGCACCGTGGACTGGTACCGCGACAACGAGTGGTGGTGGGCGCCGATCCGAAGCGGCGACTACCGCGACTACTACGAGCGCCAGTACGGCAGGCAGCTGGGCGGCGGCTGAGAGGGGGCCCCACTACCCTCGAACGGATGCCCGCTCCCCCGCCCGCCCTCGACATTCGCGCGCTCACCAAGCGCTACGACGACGGCACCGTGGCGCTCAGCGACTTCGACCTGGTCATCCCCGAGGGCAAGTTCTTCGGGCTGCTCGGCCCCAACGGCGCGGGCAAGACCACGCTGATCAGCGCCGTGTGCAACCTGATCCGGATCACGTCCGGGGAGGTGTGCGTGTTCGGCGAGCCGGCGGACTCGCTGCTGGCGCGCAGCTGGGTCGGCCTGGCCGAGCAGGACATCAACCTGGACCGCTTCCTGACCGTCGAGGAGACCCTGATCTACCACGGCGGCTGGTTCGGGATGTCGAAGGACGACGCCTGCCGGCGCGCGGCGGAGATGATCGACGTGTTCGACCTGCGCGCGAAGAGCGACGTGCGCACGCCCAAGCTCTCCGGCGGGATGCGCCGCCGTCTGCTGCTGGCCCGCGCGCTGATGCACCGCCCGCGCCTGGTGATCCTCGACGAGCCGACCGCGGGCGTGGACTTCGAGCTGCGCCAGGAGCTGTGGCGCTACATCCGGCGGCTGCACCGGGAGGGCACGACCATCCTCCTGACCACGCACTACCTGGAGGAGGCCGAGGCGCTCTGCGAGGAGATCGCCCTGATCCGCCAGGGCCGCCTGATCGCGCGCGACACCTCCGAGGGCCTGCGGGACACCTACGACGCCGGCAGCCTCGCGGACGTCTACGTCAAGGCGATGGGCGCGGCGCCGGAGACCGGGGCCGCGGCGTGACCGGCAACGCCGGCCTGGTCTGGCTGATCAAGCGCGAGACCCTGCGCGTGTCGAAGCTGTGGACCCAGACGGTGCTCGCGCCGATCGTGTCGAGCGGCCTGTTCATCGTCGTCTTCGGGTTCTCCCTGTCGGGACGGATCAAGCAGATCGACGGCTTCCCGTACAAGGAGTTCATCGTCCCCGGCCTGATCGCTATGGCGATGATCCAGGCCGCCTACAGCAACAACTCGGCGTCGGTCTTCCAGGCGCGGTCGGACCGCTACATCAACGACGTCCTGTCGGCGCCGATGCGTCCGTGGCAGATGAACCTGGGTTACAACTTCGGCGGCATCGTGCGGGCGCTGGCCATCGGCGTGGGCCTGGCCGCCGTCGCAATCCCGCTCACCGGTGCGCCCGTCCACCGGCCGCTCGTGCTGATCCCGGCCGTTCTCCTCGGCCTGATCCTGTTCTCGGCGCTCGGCACGATCGTCGGGATCTTCGCCGAGACGTTCGACCACCACACGTTCGTCAACAACATCGTGATCCTGCCGCTGGCGTTCGTCGGCGGCGTCTTCTACTCGATCGACCGCCTGCCCTCGCCGTGGCACGAGCTGTCGCACTTCAACCCGATCTTCTACATGGTGAGCGCGGTGCGCTACGGCTTCCTGGGCCAGGCCGAGGTGAGCGTGTGGCTGGCGCTCGGGGTGACCGCGGCGCTGGCGATCCCGACCTACCTGTGGTCGCAATGGCTGTTCACGAGCGGCCGGAAGCTCAAGGCCTGACCGACGAGCGCACGGGGCTCGATCCCGGCACCGAGCTGGCGGCGCTCGAGCGGAAGGTGACCGAGTGCCGCCGCTGCCCGCGGCTCGTGGAGTGGCGCGAGCGCGTGGCCCGCGAGCGCCGGGCGTCGTTCGCGGATCAGGAGTACTGGGGGCGTCCGGTTCCCGGCTTCGGCGACCCCGAGGCCCGCGTGTACGTGCTGGGCCTCGCGCCCGCGGCGCACGGCGGCAACCGCACCGGCCGCGTGTTCACCGGCGACCGCTCCGGCGACTGGCTGTTCGCCGCGATGCACCGGACCGGCTTCTCCAACCAGCCGACGTCCGAGCGGCTGGGGGACGGCCTGCGGCTCGACGGTGCCTTCGTGGGCGCGGCGGTCCGCTGCGCGCCACCCGCCAACAAGCCGCTGCCGGCCGAGCGCGACAACTGCCTTCCCTACGCTGCGCTGGAGCTCGAGCTGCTGGGTCACGTGCGCGTTGTGCTCTGCCTGGGCGCGTTCGCCTGGGACGCGGCCGCCCGCCTGCTCGGCGTCAGGCCCAAGCCGCGCTTTGGCCACGGGGCCGAGCACGCGCCGCCGGACGGGCCGGCGATGCTCGGCTCCTTCCACCCGAGCCAGCAGAACACGTTCACCGGCAAGCTGACCGAGCCGATGATGGACGCGGTGTTCCTCCGCGCGCGCCAGCTGGCGGCCGGCGGCTAGTCGGCAGCCGTTTCCGCCGCGGCCACGGCCGCGCGGCCGAGCTCTCCCGCGGACGGGAAGCGCTCCGCGGGGTGCTTGGCCATCGCCCGGGCCACCACGTCGCCCAGCTCGCCCGCCGGCCGCGGCGGCGGCTCGTGCAGGTGCGCGCGCATCGTGGCGTCGTCGTCACCGCGCGGGTACGGAACCTCGCCCGTCAACGCGTGGTGGAGCGTGCCGCCCAGCGCGTACACGTCCGCCCGTGCGTCCACCGCCCGCCCGCGGATCTGCTCCGGCGCCGCGTAGGCCGCGGTGCCCAGCCAGTTGCCGTCGGGGGTCAGGTCCGGATCGGCCGAGACGCGCTTCGCGAGGCCGAAGTCCGCCAGCCAGACGCCGTCCGCGCCGGCACGCGACTCGACCAGCACGTTGCCCGGCTTGACATCGCGGTGCACCAGGCCGCGCGCGTGCGCCGCGTCGAGCGCCCCCGCCACGGACGCGACGATCGCCGCCGCGCGACGGGGCTCGACCGGCGAGCCGGCCGACAGCGCCCGCAGGTCCTGGCCGCCGACGTAGCGCATCGTGACCCACAGGAGCCCGTCGCGCTCGCCCCAGTCGTACAGCGGCATCACGTTCGGGTGGTCGAGCGACGCCGCCACGTCGCACTCCCGCGCGAAGCGGTCGCGCAGCTCCCGCGACCCCGCGAACTCGCGCCCGACGACCTTCAGCGCCACCAGCCCGCCGTCCTCCACCCGCGCGGCGCGGTACACCGTGCTCATCCCGCCGCGGCCCGCAATGGCCTCGAGCCGGTGCCCGGCGAACTCCGACCCGAGCTCCAGCCCGGTCGTCACCCGGCCATCCCCTGGACGAGGCCCTCGACCACGTCGTCCTCGAAGGCATCCGGATCGGCCAGCCGCTCCATCGCCAGCCCCCGGCCCGCCGCCAGCATCAGCAGCGCGGCGCGCTCCGGCGGCATCGGGGGCGGGCGGCCCGACTCGGCGACGATCCGGTCCACCGAGGCCGTCATGGCGGCTCGCATGCGTGCCATGCGCGCAGCGAACCTGGGGCGCACCCTGGGCCTGCGGACCGCGTAGGCCCAGAACTCGACGAACACCAGGAACTGGTCGGGATTGCGCGCGATCAGGTCCATCCAGCCGGATGCCGCAACGGCCGGGTCGTCCGACCGCGACACCGTCTCGAGCTGGCGCTCGAACCACTCCAGGTGGCCGTCGAAGACGGCCAGGAACAGGTCGTCCTTGCTCTTGAAGTTGGAGTACAGCGCCCCGATCGAGTATCCGGCTCGGCGCGCGATCTCGTCGACGGACGCCGCGTGGAAGCCGCGCCGCGCGACCACCTCGGTGGCGGCGTCGACCAGCCGGGCGCTGGTCCGCGCCCGCTTAGCGGTGACGGTTCGCGTTGCCGGCACAGGGGCACCTTACAGCCGCGCGCGGACAATAATAGTGAGCGCTCGCTATATTAGTGGAATCTGCGCCGCCCACATGCTCCCGATGCCTCACGTCGAGGGCGTCGCCCACCGGTGGACGACCGTCGGCGGCCTGAAGCTCCACTTCGCCGAGGCCGGCGACGGCGATCCGCTGGTGCTGCTCCACGGCTGGCCGCAGCACTGGTGGTCCTGGCGCCACACGATCGGCCCGCTCGCCGAGCGTTACCGCGTGATCTGCCCCGACATCCGGGGGCTTGGCTGGTCCGAGGGGTCGAGCGCTCCGGATGCCTATTCCCTGCACCGTCTTGCCGCGGACCTGCGCGAGCTGCTCGACGATCTGGGCCTCGAGCGGACGAGCCTGGTGGGGCACGACTGGGGCTCGGCCATCGGCTACCGCGCCTGCCTCAACTGGCCGGATCGCTTCGAGCGATTCGTGCCGATGGCGGGGGTGCACCCGTGGTCGGTCTTCAGCCGCCCGCGCCTGTTCGTCCGCCCGTGGCACCTCTACGTGCTGGCCGCGATCGGGTCCCCGGGCATCACGCGGCTGGGAATCGGGGAGAACTCGCTTCGCTCGTGGCGCCGCGTCGGGCGCTTCACGCCGGAGGAGGAACAGGTCTACATGGCGCCGCTGCGACTGCCCAGGGCGATGGTCGCGACTCAGCGGTACGACCGCAACCTCCTCCTTCGTGAGATCCCGAACATCGTGCGCCGCCACCGCAGCCTGCGCCTCGAGGTCCCGACGCTGCACCTGAATGGCGAGCGCGACCCGCTGACGCAGGCGATGTCACTCGCCTACCGGGAGTTCGCCCCCGAGATGGAGCTCGAGCTGGTGCCCGGGTGCGGCCATTTCATCCCGGAGGAGATGCCGGAGCACCTCGTGGACCGGCTCCTCCGCTTCCTGAGCTGACCGCCAAGGGCCGCCCGGCGGCCGAGCCGCCCGAAGAGTTACGCTGAAGGGTCGCATGTCGCACGACCCGCTCGAGACCTTCACCCCGCAGGTACGCGAGTGGTTCGCGCGTGCCTTCGCGGAGCCCACCGAGGCGCAACGCCAGGCCTGGCCCGCGATCGCGCGCGGCGACCACACCCTGCTCGCGGCCCCCACGGGGTCGGGCAAGACCCTGGCCGCGTTCCTCTGGGGCCTGGACCGCCTCGTGGCGGAGCCCGTGGCCGAGGACGGCCACCGCACGCGACTGGTCTACGTGTCGCCGCTCAAGGCCCTGTCGTACGACATCGAGCGCAACCTGCGCGCCCCGCTCCAGGGGATCGGGGGCGACGTGCGCGTGGGCCTGCGCACCGGCGACACGCCGCAGAGGGACCGCCAGGCGATGCTGCGCCACCCGCCCGACATCCTGATCACCACGCCCGAGTCGCTCTACCTGATGCTCACCTCGCGCGCGCGCGAGCTGTTCGAGGGCGTGGAGTGGCTGATCGTGGACGAGATCCACGCCGTCGCGCAGACGAAGCGCGGCGCTCACCTGGCGCTGACGATGGAGCGCCTCGAGCGACAGGCGGGCCGGCCCGTCCAGCGCATCGGGCTGTCCGCCACCCAGCGCCCGCTGGAGGAGGTGGGTCGCTTCCTGGCCGGCCCCGGGCGCGAGTGCACGCTGGTGGACGCCGGTGTGCGCAAGCCGCTCGACGTTCGCATCCAGGTGCCCGTCGAGGACATGCGCGAGCCGGACGTGCAGAGCGACGTCGAGACCGTGCCCGGCGACAGCGCCACGCGCCGCTCGATCTGGCCCGCCATCTACCCGGAGCTGCTCGACCTGATCGAGAGCCACCGCTCCACGATCGTGTTCGTCAACAACCGCCGCGGCTCGGAGCGGCTGGCCATGCGGCTGAACGAACTGGCCGCCGAGCGCAAGGCCGAGGCGTCGGGCCAGCCGGTCGACGGCTCAGGCCCGCCCGAGCACCCGCCGCTCGAGATCGCGCGCGCCCACCACGGGTCGCTGGCGCGCGAGGAGCGCCTGGTGGTGGAGGAGCTGCTCAAGTCGGGCGAGCTGCCGTGCCTGGTGGCCACCTCGTCGCTCGAGCTGGGCATCGACATGGGCGCCGTGGACCTGGTGCTCCAGGTGGAGTCGCCCAAGTCGGTGACCAGCGGCCTCCAGCGCATCGGGCGCGCCGGTCACAACGTGGGCGACGTGTCGAAGGGTCGCATCTTCCCCAAGTTCCGGGCCGACCTGCTGGAGGCCACCGTGGTGGTCAAGCGCATGCGCGAGGGCGAGATCGAGAGCACGGTCGTGCCGCGCAACCCGCTCGACGTCCTGGCCCAGCAGATCGTGGCGATCGCGGCCTCGGCCGACGAGCCGCTCGCGGTGGACGAGCTGCACGCGCTCGTCCGGCGCGCGTACCCGTTCCGGGAGCTGTCGCGGACGCAGCTCGAGAACGTCCTCGACATGCTGGCCGGGCGCTATCCGTCCGAGGCGTTCGGCGAGTTGCGGCCCCGGATCGTCTGGGACCGCGTCGGCGGGACGATCCGGGCGCGCAAGGGCGCCAGAGCGCTCGCGATCACCAACGCGGGCACGATTCCCGATCGCGGCCTGTTCTCGGTCAACCT
>DASVQK010000124.1:0-13050 GCA_036389105.1 Thermoleophilaceae bacterium | reverse complement strand
GCGCGGCGCGCGCGTTTCGCTCGTCGGGCTCGAGCCCGAGGAGCTGGAGCGGGTCGCCGCCGAGTGCGGCAACGGCGCGGTCTGGTTCGAGGCCGACGTGACCGATCGCGAGTCGCTCGAGGCGGCCGTCGACGGGACCGTCGAGCAGCTCGGCGGCATCGACGTGTGCATGGCCAACGCCGGGGTGGGCGCGGGCGGCCTGGTCGTCCGGACCGAGCCTGAGACGATCGATCAGGTCCTCGAGATCAACCTGCTCGGCGCCGTGCGCACCCTGCGGCTGTGCCTGCCGCACGTGATCGAGCGCCGCGGCTACCTGCTCCCCGTCGCCTCCGTCGCGGCCGTGGCCCACGCGCCCGCCATGGCGCCCTACTGCGCCAGCAAGGCCGGGATCGAGGCGTTCGCCAACTCCCTGCGGGTCGAGGTCGCCTACCGGGACGTCCGCGTGGGCGTGGCGTACTTCTCGTGGATCGACACCGACATGGTGCGCGGCGCCGCGGAGCGCAAGCAGTTCGACTTCCTGCGCGACGGCATCCGCGGTCCTCTCTCCAAGACCTATCCCGTCGCCGCGGCCGCCGACGCGGTCGTGCGCGGCATCGAGCGCCGCTCGCGCTGGGTCGCGACTCCTCGCTGGCTACCCGCCCTGATCCTGGCGCGCGGCCTGATCCAGCCGCTGGCCGAGGGCCAGGTGGTCGGCAAGATCGAGGAGCTCGACCGCCTGTCGGCCGAGGAGGAGGCGCGGGTGGGCATCGAGGAGGCCACGGGCCCCGTCGGCGCCGGCGGCGAGGCCGCGAAGCGCGCGGCCGCGGCGATCCGCTAGGGCCGCACCCGAAGCCACCATTCCTGCTTTGGGGTTGCATACGAACCCCTAGGCAGGATGGCTGGGCCGAACCCGCACGCCTACCACCGCCGCCGGGTGCCGCGGATCGCGCGACGCGGAGAACCCGAGCGCGGCCACGTCCGCCAGGCACTCCTCGACCGTGTACGGCTCGTGGACCTCGACCTTCAACGACCGCACACTCTCCGCCCAGCCGACGGACTCCCGTAAGAGCTGCTTCTCAGCCCCCTCGACGTCCATCTTCACGTAGTCGATCCGAGCGCCACCACCCTCGCGCTCCAGCAGGGAAGACAGCGACAGCGCCGGCGCCACCGGCCCCTCGGGCTCCGCCTGGCGCTCCGGCGCGGCCACCCGGTAGCCCGACGTCGCCCCGGCCCAGCGGTGGTACCAGACCTCGCCGTCGAGCGGCCAGACCGCCGCGTGGATCACGCGGCAGCGCCCGCCCCACGGCGCCAGGTTGCGCCGCGCCAGCTCGACGTTGTCGGCGTCCAGCTCGACGCCCACGACCTCGGCCGCCGGGAAGCGCACGGCCATGTCGGCCATCGTCAGGCCGATGTTGCAGCCCAGGTCCCAGATCCGGCGCACGGAGCCGGCCGCGCCGGCGCCGGGCGTGACCGCGCCAGGCGGCCGGTGGTGCCCCCGCACGAGCGCCGCCCAGAGCGTGTCCACGTCCGCGGTCCCCGGTCGCAGGCGCACGGCGGCCCCGTCGAGCGGCTTCAGCCGCAGCTCCACCAGCTCCGAGGACGAGTCCGAGGTGTGCTCGCGCACGCGCCCCAGGGCCCGCAGCCGCCGCGCGGACTCCCGGTCGGCGGCCACCCGCGCGCCCGCCCACGCGGAGCGGGCGCGTCGAGTCAGCGCCTCCGGCAGCAGGTCAGGGGGCCCGGTACCCGGGGCCCGGCACCGTGATCTTGCCGGCCGCCGCCGCGTCCCTGGCCCAGCTCGCCAGTGCGTCGAAGGCCGGGGTCTTGGTTCCGCTCTTGCTCACCAGGCTCATGTCGAAGAAGCGGTACTTCTTCGCCGGCCGGACGAGCACGTACTGGAGCATCTGCTTGACACGCGGGTTGGCCACCGCCATGTCGAAGCCCTGCCTGAGGAACTGGGACCGCTTGCTCTCGCCGAACGCGTACTTGTTGCCCGGCGCCATGTAGCCCCACTCGGTGAGGTACAGGTCGAGGGCCCGTCCGCTCGACGTGGTGAGCTTGCCCGACGAGGCCAGCTTGTCCAGCGCCCCGGTCAGGTTGCCCAGCGTCTTGAGCGTGGCGTTGTCCTTGCCGGGATAGTTGTAGGTGATCGGGTGCCTGAAGTCGTACGGGTGATGCGCGTAGCCGTCGGCGACCAGGTGGCCCCTCTTGGTCACCGCCTTGAGGAACTTGATCGGAGCGGTGGCGCGGCCCTTCGGCAACGAGAACGGCGACGTCTCCCCGATCAGCACCTTGGCCGTCGGGTCGACGCTCTTGATGGCGTTGTAGCCCGCCACGTACAGCGCGCGGTAGATCTTGGCGTTGCTCTTCAGCGGCGAGATCCAGGCCTTGAGCTGCGGCTCGTTCCAGATCGAGTAGCGGTCCACCAGCCCCTTGAAGTGCTTGGCGGCCTCGCGGGCGAAGTCACCGAACTGCGAGGCCTTGGGCTTGACGACGCCGATCTTCCTGTTGCCCGTGGCCCACGCCGGCGCCGGACCGGACAGCGTCAGCTGGAGCCTGATGCCGCGCGAGCTGACCGCGTTGACCAGCCGGTCGTAGATCGCCCAGTCGTAGACGACCCTGCCGGGCTTCTTCTTCTTGCTCGCGGACTTGACCACTCGGCCCCAGACGACGTTCACGCGCAGCCGCGACGCCTTGAGGTCGGCGGCCAGGTCGAGCGCCTTGCCGATGCCGAAGTAGGACTGGTTGACGAACAACGGGTCGTCCTGGAGCGCCACCTCCATGCCGTTCGCGGCCTGCGCGGCCGACGCGAACGTGAAGGCCGAGACGGCCGTGAGGGCGAGTACAAGCGCTGCGTGTCGAAGGCGTCGCGTCATTGGGGCTCCCTGCGTTTTAGCGAGTCGTGGCCGGCAAGCCGAGTGTAGACATCGAGCATGTCCGCGTCCGCCGGTTCCCGTCCGCTCTGGAACACGCGCGCCGGGCGGGCGTTGCGGTGCCGCCGAGCGCCCGCGCGCCAGCTATCCGTCGCCGCGGACGCGAACGACCTGGGACATGCGAGCCGGGTGCAGCGAGCAGTACAGCCTGTACGTGCCGGCGACCGTGAAGCGCCGCTGGTAGGACTGCCCCCGCCTGCTCCAGGGACCGCCGAAGCCCACCGGCCCGTTGTTGAGCGTCACGTCGTGCTCGTCGGGGTCCCTGAACTCCCAGCGCACCCGCCTGCCGACGGGGATCGAGATCTTCAGCGGGTGGAACGCCAGGCCGTACTCCTTCACCGCGGCGTCGCCGGCGAAGGTCCTGGTGGGCCCCGCGGGCTCGTCGATCGGGTGGGCACGGCCGTCGGACTGCATCTGGGCCAGCGTCAGCTCCACCCGCGGCGGCGCGTCGCGCCCCACGAACTCGGGCCCGAGCGTCTGGGCGTCGGCCGGGAGCGGCGCGCAGGCCTTGTCCACCTTGGAGTCGCGGGCGATGTAGACGTGGTCGATCCCCATGACCCGCATGTGCGGGAACTGCCCGTCGTAGTCCGAGCTCACGCGCAGCGTCTCGCCCTTCCTCACCGGTATCCCCGTGCCGGACTGCCACCAGCTGATGCTGAGCGGGTCGGGCTCGTGGAGGAGCGGCGTGACCTGGTAGACCGGGTCGTCGGGCTGCCCGTACGTGGGCTGGCTGCGCACCAGCACCCGGCCGCAGCGGGGCTGGGACAGCCGGATGCCGCGCGCGCCGCCGTGCAGGTGGCCCCCGACCGCCACGATTCGCCCGCCGAACGGCACCTTCCAGTCGCGCCGGCGGGTGTGGGTGGAGCCCGGGGCGCCGCCGCCCCTGACGCTGTACTGCGGGTCGGCCCCGCAGGGGATGATGCTGATCCAGTACGGGGTGACCGGGGTGAGCGCGGGGGAGTCGTCCACGGTCACGCGGTAGCGGATGAAGACCTTGCGGTCCTGATGGGTGTGGTTCATCAGCATCCAGGAGGACGTCCAGCGGTCGCGGCGATCGAACGGGTAGCCGTAGCCCTCCGGGAGCGTGAGCGCGCGCAGCTCCTCGCTGGTGCCGTAGAAGCGCTCGCCGGCGCCGTGCTTGGTGCAGGTGCCGTCGTAGCGGCGGGCCTTCCGCCGGCCGTTGTTGAAGAACACGAGGTGGTGGAGCATCACCTGGCTCTGCGGGACCACGTTGCCGGCCTCGTCCACGACGTGGGCGTCCATCTTCACTATCGAGCCGCTGACGGTGGGGGTCCTGACCTCGTTGCTCTCCTTCACCGCCCGGTACGGGCCCACCTTGAGCACGCCGAACCTGTAGGTGTAGGTCTTGACGGCGGCCCCGGCCGAGGAGGCGGCCAGACACGTCCCCAGGAGGGCCAGGACGAGCGCTGCCAGCAATTTGCGAGCCACTTCGCCCTAGCGTAGACGGCATTCCGGCAGGCCGCGACGGACCGGCCCGGATCGGGATCTACACTCGCTCATGTGAACCAGGCCGGCGAATTGGTCGTCTCGGGCGCCCGCGAGCACAACCTCCGCGACGTCAACGTCAGGCTGCCGCGCAACTCCCTGATCGTGATCACGGGGCTGTCCGGCTCCGGCAAGTCCAGCCTGGCCTTCGACACGATCTACGCCGAGGGCCAGCGCCGCTACGTCGAGTCGCTGTCGGCCTACGCGCGCCAGTTCCTGGGCCAGATGGACAAGCCGGACGTGGACTCGATCGAGGGTCTGTCGCCCGCCATCTCGATCGACCAGAAGACCACCTCGCGCAACCCGCGCTCCACGGTGGGCACGGTCACCGAGATCTACGACTACCTGCGCCTGCTGTGGGCCCGGATCGGGCACCCGCACTGCCCCAACTGCGACCGTCCGATAGCGGCCCAGTCGGCGGAGCAGATCATCGACCAGGTGATGACCCTGGCCGAGGGCACGCGCTTCATGGTGCTGGCGCCGGTCATCCGCGGCCGCAAGGGCGAGTACGGCAAGCTCTTCGAGGAGCTGCGCGCCGACGGCTACACGCGGGTCAAGGTGGACGGCGAGCTGCGCCGGCTCGAGGAGGAGATCGTCCTCGACAAGAAGTACAAGCACGACATCGCGGTGGTGGTGGACCGCCTGCTGATGCGGCCCGACCTGCGCAAGCGTCTGGCCGACTCGGTGGAGACCGCGGTGGGCCTGGCCGAGGGCATGGTCGAGATCGAGATCGTGCCCCCCGAGGGCGACGGGCCGGGCGAGGTCCGCACCTTCAGCGAGCGCTTCGCCTGCCTGCACTGCGGCACCAGCATGCCGGAGCTCGAGCCGCGGATGTTCTCGTTCAACTCGCCGCACGGCGCCTGCCCGCGCTGCACCGGCCTGGGGTCGCAGATGGAGATCGACCCCGAGCTGATCGTGCCCGACCCCAGCCTGACGCTGGACGACGGCGCGATCCTGCCGTGGGCCACCTCGGCGTCCAACTACTACGACCAGATGACCTCGGCCATCGCCGACCGCTACGAGGTCGACCTGGACACGCCCTGGTACGACCTGCCCGACGACGTCCAGGAGTGCTTCCTCTACGGCACCGGCGGCGACCGGCTCTACATCTCCTACCGCAACCGCTTCGGCCGGCGGCGCTCGTACACCACGCCGTTCGAGGGCATCGTGCCCAGCCTGGAGCGCCGCTACCGCGAGTCGGACTCCGACTACACGCGGGAGAAGATCGAGGAGTACATGTCGGTGCGCCCGTGCCCCGAGTGCGAGGGCGCGCGCCTGCGGCCCGAGAGCCTGGCCGTGCGGATCGGCGGCATCGGCATCCACCAGGTCACGCGCATGTCGGCGCGGCGCACGATCGAGTGGTTCGAGCAGCTCGAGCTGACCGACACCGAGCGCCAGATCGCGCGGCTGGTGCTGCGCGAGATCGACGAGCGGCTGCGGTTCCTGGACAACGTGGGGGTGGGGTACCTGTCGCTGGACCGCGCCGCGGGCACGCTGTCCGGCGGCGAGGCGCAGCGCATCCGGCTGGCCACCCAGATCGGCTCGAGCCTGGTGGGAGTGCTCTACATCCTCGACGAGCCGTCGATCGGCCTGCACCAGCGCGACAACGCGCGGCTGATCGCCACGCTGGAGCGGCTGCGCGACCTGGGCAACACGGTGATCGTGGTGGAGCACGACGAGGGCACGATGCGCGCGGCCAACCACATCGTGGACCTGGGGCCCGGCGCCGGCGAGCACGGCGGGCGGATCGTGGCCGAGGGCAACCCCGACGAGGTGATGCGGGTGCCCGGGTCCCTCACGGGCCAGTTCCTGTCGGGCCAGCGCCAGATCGAGGTGCCGCGCAAGCGCCGCCGGCCGGACGGGAGCATCGAGATCCAGGGCGCCAGCCAGCACAACCTCCAGAAGGTGGACGTGAAGGTGCCGCTCGGGGTGTTCTGCTGCGTCACGGGCGTGTCCGGGTCGGGCAAGTCCACGCTGGTCAACGAGGTCCTGTACAAGGCGGTGGCCAACCGCCTGCACCGGGCCAAGATGCGGCCCGGCGCCCACAAGCGCATCACCGGCCTCGAGCAGGTGGACAAGATCATCAACGTGGACCAGTCGCCCATCGGGCGCACGCCGCGCTCCAACCCGGCCACCTACACGGGCGTGTTCGGCCACATCCGCGAGCTGTTCTCGCGCACGCAGGAGTCGCGGGCCCGCGGCTACAAGCCGGGCCGGTTCTCGTTCAACGTCAAGGGCGGCCGCTGCGAGGTGTGCCGCGGCGACGGGCAGATCAAGATCGAGATGCACTTCCTGCCGGACGTCTACGTGCCGTGCGAGCAGTGCGACGGCAAGCGCTACAACCGCGAGACGCTCGACGTCCGCTTCAAGGGCAAGACGATCTCGGACGTGCTGGAGATGCCGGTCGAGGAGGCCGTCAAGTTCTTCGAGCACGTGCCCAAGATCAGGCGCCGCCTCCAGACGCTGCACGACGTCGGGCTCGACTACATCCGCCTGGGGCAGCCGGCCACCACCCTGTCCGGAGGCGAGGCGCAGCGCGTGAAGCTGGCCACGGAGCTGGCCAAGGTGGCCACGGGCCACACGCTCTACATCCTCGACGAGCCCACCACGGGCCTGCACTTCGCCGACGTGCAGCGGCTGCTGGAGGTGCTCAACCGGCTGGTGGACAACGGCAACACGGTCGTCGTGATCGAGCACAACCTCGACGTGATCAAGACCGCGGACCGCGTGATCGACCTCGGCCCCGAGGGCGGCGAGGAGGGCGGCAGGCTGGTGGCCCAGGGCACCCCCGAGAAGGTGGCGGCCACGCCCGGGTCGCACACGGGGCGCTTTCTGGAGGGGATCGTGGATCCCGCCGCGCCGCCGCGGCGCCGCGGGGGCGGCGGCAACGGCCGCGGCCCGCGGAAGAAGCTCGCCGCCGCGGCGTGAGCGGCGCGGCGGACCTCAAGCTCTACCTGCAGAAGTGGCGCTGGTACGAGCGCAACCGCCTGCCGTGGCGGCGCCTGCGCATCCACCGGCACATGGCCCGCGCGGGGGCGTTCATCCGCTTCCCGGTGGAGGGCAACGTGCTGGAGGCGCTGGACGACGGGCGCCTGACGATCGGCGCGGGCACGCTGCTCGAGCCGGGCTGCTGGATCACGATCGCGGACGGCGGCCGGGTGGAGATCGGCGAGGGCTGCTTCCTCAACCTGCGCACCATGATCGCCTGCCAGGACCGCGTCACGATCGGCGACCACACGATGTTCGCCAACGGCTGCTTCGTCTCCGACGCCGCGCACGCTTACGACGATCCCGACAAGCCGGTCACCTGGCAGGGCTTCACCTCGAAGGGGCCGACGTCGATCGGGTCCAACTGCTGGTTCGGCACCAACTGCGTGGTCAACACGGGGGTCACGATCGGCGACCGCTGCGTGATCGGGGCCAACTCGGTGGTCACGAAGGACGTGCCGGCCCGGCACATCGCGGCGGGCGTGCCCGCCAAGGTCATACGCGAGATCGAGTTCCGGAGCTCGGACGCCGGCGCCTGCGGCTAGCCCGTCAGCTGCCGCATCAGGCCGACGCTGTCGGTCAGCCCGCGGTGCTCCACGATCCGGCCGTCCTCCACGCGGATCATGTCGATGCCGGTCACCGCGACACGGCGGCCGGTGGGCGGCAGGCCGGCCAGCTCGCCCGTGTGCGTGCCGCCGATCGTGGTGGCTACGGCCGCGCGGTCGCCGTCGGCCACCAGCTCGTCGATCCGCACCTCGACGTCCGGAAACGCGTCGCGCAGTGTGGCGAAGAAGCGCTTGACGCCCTCGACCCCCGGCGGAAAGCCGGGCGGCATGTTGTGGCTGGTGAAGCCGGGCGCGAAGAAGTCGTCGGCCGCTTCGGGGTCGCGCGAGTCGAGCAGCGCCGAGTGCAGCCGCCGCACCAGGTCCGCGGCGTCGCTCACGAGACGACCGTGACGACGACCGTGCGGTCGCGCTGGCCGTCGTCGAAGTCCACCAGCACGACCTGCTGCCAGATGCCCATGCGCAGCGTGCCCTCGTGCAGGGGGATCGTCTCCGACGGCCCGACGATCGCCGCCCGTATGTGCGCGTGCGAGTTCGTGTCGTGGTTCAGCCGGTTGTGCTCGTAGTCGCCGGCCGCGGGGATCAGGCGGTCGAGCGTGGCCCGCAGGTCGGCCACGCCGCCGGGCTCGTACTCCATCGTCGTCACCGCGGCCGTCGAGCCCGGCACGAAGACCGTGACCACGCCCTCCTCGACCTCCGCCGCCCGCACGACGCGCTCGACGCCCTCCGTGAGGTCGATCGTGTCGCCGTTGCCGGCGGTCTTCAGGCGCAGCTCGCCGCTATAGGTCGGCAAGGAGCGATCGCAGCCGCGCGGCCTCGTCCGGAGCCATCGTGTAGCCGTGCTCGGGCTCGGGGTAGCGGCGGCCGCGCACGTCGTCCGCGAACGCCGCCACGCCGCCGACCATCGCCTCGCGCACGTTGCCGTAGCGCTTGACGAAGCGGGCGGCGTGCCCGTCGTAGATCCCCAGCAGGTCGTGGAACACCAGCACCTGGCCGTCGGTGTCGGGGCCGGCGCCGATGCCGATCACCGGCACCTCCAGCAGCGGCATGACCGCGGCGGTGAGCTCGGCCGGCACGGCCTCGAACACGATCGCGAAGCAGCCCGCCTCCTGGAGCGCCAGCGCGTCGCGCGTGACCTCCATCGCGCGCTCGGCGGTGCGCCCCTGCGAGCGGTAGCCGCCCAGCGCCGTGGCGGTCTGCGGCGTCAGGCCCACGTGGCCCATCACCGGGATGCCGGACTCCACGATCGCCCGCGCGCGCTGCACGGAGGTGCCGCCGCGCTCGAGCTTGACCGCGTCGCAGCCGGCCTCCTTCACGAACCGCTGCGCCGTGCCGATGGCCTGCTCGTCGGACGCCTCGTAGGAGCCGAAGGGCAGGTCGCCCACCAGGAGCGGTGTGGTCAGGCCGCGGCGCGCGGCGCCGGCCAGCATCAGCATCTCCTCGACCGACACGGGCACGGTGCTCGGGTAGCCCAGGACGGTCATCGCGCCGGAGTCGCCGACCAGGACGACGTCCACGCCGGCGGCCTCCGCCACCTGCGCGCTCGGGTAGTCGTAGGCGGTGATCATGACGATCGGCTCGCCCAGGGCCTTCTTCTCGCCCAGGCGGGAGAGCGTGACGGCCTTGCCCTTGGCGGGCGGGGCCGTGGCCTGTCGCGTGCCGGCACTCATGACAGGAGCTCCGCGACGGCGTCGTCCACAGTGACGATCCGGTTGTCGGCGTCCACGTGCACCACCTTCGGCTCGTAGGTCTCGAGGTCGGCGCGGTCGTACGACGCGTACGACACGACGATCACCGTGTCGCCGGTGTGCACCAGGCGCGCGGCCGCCCCGTTGATCTTGATCTCGCCGGAGCCGGGGGCCCCCGCGATCGTGTAGGTCTCGAAGCGGGCGCCGTTGTCCACGTCGAGCACCTGGACCTGCTCGTGCTCGAGGATGTCGGCGGCCTCGAGCAGATCGGCGTCGACAGTGATCGAGCCGACGTAGTTGAGATCGCTACCGGTGATCCGCCCCCGGTGGATCTTGGACTTCAGCATGGTCCTCTTCATGAGCCCCCCAGGATCGTGTTGTCGATGAGTCGTGCCCGCCCCACCCGGGCGGCGACCGCGAGCAGCGTTCGCCCGTTGACCCGTGTGGCGGGGGAGAGGTCGTCCGCGGAGCGCAGCTCGAGGTACTCCGGCTCCACGCCGGCGCGCTCGAGCTCGCGCCGCGCGGCGGCGAGCACCGCGTCGGCCTCGCGCCGCCCGGAGGCGACCTCGGCGTCGGCGGCGGTCAGGGCCCGGCTGAGCGCCAGCGCGCGGCGGCGTTCCTCCGGGCTGAGGTAAGCGTTTCGCGAGCTCATGGCCAGGCCGTCGGGCTCGCGCACGGTGGGCAGCACCTCGATCCGCACCGGCATGTCCAGGTCGGCGACCAGCTTGCGGACGACCAGCGCCTGCTGGGCGTCCTTCTGGCCGAAGTAGGCGACGTCCGGCGCGACCATGTTCAGCAGCTTGGTCACGACGGTGGTGACGCCCGCGAAGTGCTGGGAGCCGCGGCGCTCGGGCGCTCCGTCCAGCACCCCGGTGAGGGCGTTGACGCTGACGGTGGTGTCGAAGCCGGGCGGGTAGACCTCCTCGCGAGGCGGTGCGAACAGCACGTCGACGCCCTGCTCCTCCGCCAGCGCGGCGTCGCGCCCCTCGTCGCGCGGGTAGGCGTCCAGGTCCTCGCTCGGGCCGAACTGTGCGGGGTTGACGAACAGCGAGACCACCACGGTGGCGCATTGCTGACGCGCGGCCCGCATCAGCGACAGGTGGCCGTCGTGGAAGGAGCCCATCGTGGGCACCAGGCCGACGGGCCCATCGGCCCGCAGCGGGCGCAGGTGCTCGCGCAGCTCGGCGACGGTGCGGATCGTCCTCATGCCACCGGCACCTCCGCCCGCTCGCGGCCCGCCAGCGCGCGGGTGCGCTCCACCAGCTCGTCGAACAGGTCCAGCAGCTCGGGGGCGGCGTCCTCCACCGCGGCGCGCTGGGCGGCCACGGTGCGCTCGTCGCCGCGCTTGACCGGGCCGGTGAGCGCGGCCTCGGGGCCGTGCTCGACCCAGTTGTCCACGGTGGTGCGCACCAGCGGGCCAAGGAGCCGCCGCGCCTCCGCGGGCGCGATGCCCGCCCCGGCGGCCACCGACTCGGCGGCGGCCTGGAGCGTGAGCAGGAAGTTGGAGGCGATCGACGCGGACGCGTGGTAGGCGGCGCGCTGGTGGTCGTCGATGCGGAGCGGGTGCATGCCGAGGTCGCGCGCCAGGCGCTCCGCGAGCGCAACCGCGGCGTCCGTGCTCCCGCCGATGGCGCAGCCGCAGCAGTTGAGATCGGTCTCCGGGCCGGCGATCGTCTGCAGCGGGTGCAGTCCGAACGCGTGCTCGGCCCCCGCCGGGTCGAGGGCGGTGAGGGGGGTGGCGCCGCTCGTGTGGCCGACGAAGCGCGGCGCGGCCGCCGCGCCAACGGCTTGGGCGGCGGCCTCGATCTGATCGTCCGGGACGCAGAGCAGCAGCACGTCGCCGGCGGGGGTGCGGTCCCGCGCGGCCGGGCCGTCGACCTCGTGGCCGGCGGCCCGCAGGGCGGCGGCAAGCGCGGTGCCCACGCGGCCTCGGCCCACGATGCCGATGCGAAGCGGCCCCGCGGGCGCAGGCATGGTCGAGCTGGTGTCGGCGGCTGTCCGTTCCAGTTCCCGCATGGGATACCGGTCGGTGATGACTGGTCGGGTCCGCTCCCAGTGGGTAGCGGCCTGGCGCTAAGGATACCCCGTCGATCGGCTCACGAAAACCACGGTGTGACCGAAGTCACCCCCTCTCGCTCACCCCCGTTGCTGCCGTTTGCGCCGTTACGCTTCCCCAGCGTGAGCGAACGGACCGCCGCCGATCGTCGCGAGGAGCTGGTCGCCCTCTTCCACGAGGTCCGGGCCTGCCGTCGCTGCCCCCTGGCCGCGACGCGCACCAACACCGTGTTCGGCATGGGGAACGCCGACGCCGACCTGATGTTCGTCGGCGAGGCCCCGGGCGCCGAGGAGGACCGCCAGGGCAGGCCGTTCGTGGGGCGCGCGGGCAAGCTGCTGGACCAGCTCCTCGAGGAGATAGGGATGAGCCGCGCCGAGCACGCCTTCATCGCGAACGTCCTGAAGAGCCGGCCTCCCGGCAACCGCGACCCGCAGCCCGACGAGATCGACGCCTGCAAGCCGTACCTGATGCGTCAGATCCAGCTGATCGAGCCGCGCGTGATCTGCACGCTCGGCAACTTCGCCACCAAGCTGCTCAGCGGCTCGCCGACGGGGATCACCCGCTGCTGCGGCATCCCCCAGGAGCGGGAGATCGCCGGCGTGCCGGTGGTGCTGTACCCGCTGTTCCATCCGGCTGCCGCGCTGCGCACGCCGTCGGTCCTGGACCGCCTGCGCTCGGACTTCGCCCGCATCCCGGAGCTGCTCGAGCGCGCCACCGCGGAGCAGCCGGAGCAACCGCGGGCGCCCGAGCCGCCGGCCGTCGCGGAACCCGCGCAGCTCGAGCTGCGCTAGCCGCCGACGACCGCGCTGGGGTGGTCGACGATCTCGAGGTGCCGGTTCACGCCCGCCAGCCGGAAGATGCGCCGGACGGCATCGCTGCCCAGCACGATGGCGAGTCGCCGGCCGCGCTTGGCGGCCCGCGCCTGGGCGCTCATGATCAGCCGCAGCCCGGTGGAGTCCATGAAGCGCAGCCGGCGCAGGTCGAGGATCAGCGTCGCCGGCCTGCGCTCCTCGGCTCGCCGGACCTCCTCGTCGAACGTCAGGGCGCTGGACAGGTCCAGCTCGCCTCCGACCGCGATGCGGACGGTGTCCTGCTCCTCCCGGGTCTCCAATGACAAAGTCGTCACGAGGGCGCCACAGTAACCGTTCCCACCGAAGCCCGCCAGTAGTCACGTTATGACTCCGCCGAGGATCCGGGAAGAAACCGACACCGCCGAGCAGACCGGCCGCCTGGGCGCCCGGCTGGCAGAGGCGCTCGCCCCGGGCGACGCGGTGATCGTGTCCGGCGAGCTGGGGGCGGGCAAGACCACCTTCGTGCGCGGCGCCTGCCGCGCCCTGGGC
>DASVQK010000123.1:0-22917 GCA_036389105.1 Thermoleophilaceae bacterium | reverse complement strand
GCCACCTTCATCAGCTTGGGGTTCTTCACGAAGCCCAGGATCGCCACCTCGCGACCCACGTACACGCCGCCGCGAACGAGCTTCTGGAGCGCCGGGAACGCGCGGTAGAGCCGTCGCTCGATCCCCGTGATCGGCCGGTTGCTGTGCGGGAAGATCCACGGCGCCGTGCGCTGGAACACGTGCAGCTCCTCCACCTTGGGCTGGATCTCGGGCACGTACTGGATGGCCGACGCGCCCGTGCCGATCGAGGCCACCCGCTTGCCCGTCAGGTCGTAGTCGTGGTCCCAGCGGGCGGAGTGCATCGCCTTGCCCTCGAACCTCTCGATGCCGGGCACGTCGGGCAGCTTGGGCTCGGTGAGCGGGCCCGGGCCCGCCACCAGGACGCGGGCCCGGAAGGCGCCGCGGTCGGTGTCCAGGTTCCAGCGCTTCGCGTCGTCGTCCCATTCCACAGACCTGACCTCGTGGCGCAGGCGCAGGTGGGGGCGGATGCCGAAGTCGTCCACGCAGCGCTTCAGGTACGCGCGGATCTGCGGCTGCGGGGAGTAGGTCTCGCCCCACTCGGGGTTGGGGGCGAAAGAGAACGAGTAGAGGTGGGACGGGACGTCGCAGGCGCAGCCGGGGTAGGTGTTGAAGTGCCACGTGCCGCCGACGTCGTCGGCGCGCTCGAACACGACGAAGTCGTCCATGCCCTCCTGCTTCAGCCTGATGGCCATGCCCAGGCCCGAGAACCCGGCGCCCACGATCGCGATGTCGACCTCGGCCGGCGGGGCCGTGTCGACGCTAGGCTTCGCTGCGGGGGGATCCTGGAGGACGGGCATCGTTCTCTCCTCTGACGGGGTCGGAGCGCTTGGTTACGGTGTCGTAAGTTGCGTACCCGTAAGTTACGCTGGCGTAACGTAATGTTCTGGGCATGACGTCACAGATCGCGAGCCCGGGCAGGATGAGCGCCGCGGAGCGGCGCGAGCAGCTCCTGGACGCGACCAAGCGGATCGTGGACCGGCGCGGCTTCCACGCCGTGTCGATCGAGGCCGTGGCGCGCGAGGCCGGGATCACGCGGCCGGTGGTCTACGGGCACTTCCAGGACCTCGGCGGCCTGCTCGAGGCCCTCGTGCAGCGCGAGGGCGTGAGGGCGCTGGGGCAGCTGGCCGCGGTGCTGCCGTCCGAGCTCGAGCTCGCGGCGGGCGATCCGGCCGAGCAGTTGGCGGCAGCGCTCCGCGGGTACCTGGAGGCGGTGCTGGCCGACCCGGCCACGTGGCGGCTGGTGCTGATGCCGCCCGAGGGCGCGCCGGAGGTGCTGCGCAACCGGATCGCCGAGGGCCGTACGGCCGTGCTGGCGCAGCTGGCCGAGGCGGCGCGCCCCGGCCTGGGACCCGGCCGCGAGTCGCCCGACCCGGAGCTGACCGCGCGGATGCTGTCCGCTGTCGCGGACGAGGGCGCGCGCCTGCTGCTCACCGACCCGGAGCGCTATCCCGTCGAGCGGATCGTGGACCACGCCCGCTGGTTCCTCGGGCAGCTGCCGTTCGGCGATGCCGGGTCCCGGGAGAGCTAGCTACCGCACTCCCTGTACTCGACCGTGCCGGCTGGGAGCGCCACCGTGGCTCGCGCCCCCAGCGCCCGGCTGCCCGCCATGCGGCGGGAGCCTATGTCCCTAGTACTGCCCGGCCCTGACCAGGTAGCCGTAGTAGCGCCCGGCCACCGGGCTGTTCAGCGGGTCGCCCGTGAAGCCCCAGCCCGGATTGGCCTGCGCGTACGCCGCCGCGTCCGTGCGGAGCTTCTGGATCGTCTCCGCCGGCGTGCCCGCGCACTGCCCGGACACGTAGCACAGGTGGGCGACCGCCGCGGCGTGCGGCCCGGACATGCTCGTCCCGCTCATGTTCTCGTAGCCGGAGCCCTTGTACGTCGAGTAGATGCAGGCACCCGGCGCGGCGATCGTATGCGCCTGATCCGCTCCGCTCACCGCGTACGCGCTGAACGACGTGTACTTGTCGTCGGTCTCCGGTGTGTAGTTCGACCTCTTCTTGCCGTTCGGCGGGCCCAGGCAGGTGAACGTGTCGGTGCTGCCGACATTCGGCTGGCCGTTCCCGTCGCCCATGGCCGTCACGGCGAGCACCTCGTCGAAGCTGGCGCCCGCCGCCCCGGCCAGGTCGACCGCGTTGTTGCCGGCGCCGAACACCCACAGGATGCCCGCCGCGGTCGAGCGGCAGATCGCCTGGTGGAGGGGGTCGTTGTTCGTGTAGCCGCAGTTGCCGTCGTCCCCCGAGGCGAACAGGATCTGGCTCGAGTTGGCGACCTTGATGCCCATCCCCGGCGCGTTGGCGGTCACCCAGTCGATGCCGCAGAGCTGCGTCGCGGCGCTGCCGCTGCCGAGCACGTTGAGGGTGCGGACGGCCCAGAGCCGCACGCCGGGAGCCACGCCGACGGTGCCGTTCAGGTCGTCCTTGGCGCCGACGATCCCCGCCACGTGGGTGCCGTGGCCGTTCGCGTCGTACCAGGTGCCGTCGTCGCCGCTGTAGCCCCCGAGGCAGTCGACGCCTCCGGCCACGTTCAGGTCCGGGTGGTCCGGCTGGATGCCGGTATCGAAGACGGCGATGTCACCGGGCGTCGTGCCCGATCCGTCGCCCGCGAGCTGGCTGCTCAGGTCGGCGTCGGTGCGGTTGACGCCGGTCGGCAGGGTCTGTGACTGGATCGCCACGCCGCCACGGTCCTGGCTCACGTAGGCCACGCGCGGGTCCGCCTTGACCAGTGCCAGCTCGGTCTGCGACAGCTCGGCCGCGTAGCCGTGAAGCGCGTGGTCGTAGATGTGGGAGACCAGCGCGCCCAAAAGGTGCTCGTGGTCGGCGGCCACGAGCTGGCCGCTCTCCGCCGACTTCAGCACGACGATGTAGTGACCCGGAATGGGCGTGCCGGCCGCGGCGCCGCTCGCGGCCGCGGTGGACGGCAGAACCAGCGCCAGCGCGCACAGCGGCGCGATCGTGCAACGCAAAGACCTCATGTCTAAGCCCCCCTCCTGGGCGAAGCGGCCCGCCCGCTTCGCGGTGGCGAGGGTTGTATCAGGGCGCGCGGATGCGCGGCGCAGCGAGAAGCGCGCCCGGCAGGATTCGAACCTGCGACTTCTGCCTCCGGAGGGCAGCGCTCTATCCACTGAGCTACGGGCGCGGGCGCGCGGCGCGCCGCGCAGGCCGAGTCTAGATCAGGCCGCGCCGTCCGGCGCGCTCCCGCCGGCCTCGCGCTCGTCGCGCCGGTGCTTCACCGACGACCACCACAGCGCCGCCGCCAGCAGGATCACCGGCCCGCCGAACAGCGGTATGTCGATCAGCAGGTGGGCGGCGTGGGCAAGCGGCAGGCTCACGCGGGCGCGGCCGTCCTCGCGGGCGGAGCGCCCGAGGCGGGGCCGGCAGGCTCCTGCGGCCGGTCCTCGGGCTTCCGCACGGCGCGTGAGATCCGCAGCAGGCCCCACGCCAGCAGCGCGAACATGCTCAGCCCGACGATCAGCACGACCGTGTACGCGCCGGCGGTCAGGATGCCCGACGTGCCCGCCTTCTGCTCGCGCTGGAGGTTCTTCTTGTCCTCCACGAACGTGCGGGTGAACTGCGGCGAGGCCGCGATCTCAGGGGCCGGGATGGCCGGGTCGTTGGGGAAGAACAGCGGCAGGCCCAGCACCTGGTCCTCGCGCTCGAGGCGGATGGTGGACTTCCAGTTCCCGTACACCGGAATCGGCTGGGTGGTCTTGTACAGCCCGGGGCCGATCTCCTTCAGCTCGTTCACGACCGAGCCGGGACGCTTGCCGCCCTGCCAGGCCGTGGCGTTGAACCAGTGCGCGTCCTTGGCGGCGTCGGCGGGGGTCACCTTGACCGTCGCCTGGACCTCGCGCTCCGGTGCCGGCTTCACGGTCTGGAGGGACACCTGCGCCGTTACCGGCGGCTTGGGATCGGACTTCTCGAGCCCGTAGAACGTCAGGAGCATGACGCCCAGGGCGGCCGCCGGAACGAGCCAGCGCGAGGCGCGCTCCCGGACCGGCTGGCCATCGATGGAGCGCCCGACGTACCCGCCCAGGATGCCGCCGACCATGGCGGCGATGAAGCCGACGATCGCGCCCTCGGGGAACAGCGACGACGGCCACGGGATCACCCAGACCAGGTGCGACCACAGCCACTCGCCCGCCAGGCCGACCGTGCCGATGCCGACGCCGCACGCGGCTCCGAAGGCCAGCGGCCGCTCACGCGACATGCGTAGCGCGACGAGCTCGACCATCACCGCGGAGGCGAGGTAGATCGGGAAGTACGGGGTGGTGTGCCCGAGGATCCCGCCGACGATCAGCGCGAGGATGCCCCGGATCACCACGAACACGGCGACCGCGGCCAGCGCGCCGCCGCGGCCCAGGCGAATGCGAGCGGCGACCAGGCCCACGCCCGCGGCCAGCATCAGCAGCATCGGGTGGAAGACCAGCCGGAACTGCGGAACGGCGAAGTCGAACTCGCCCTGGAAGGTGGAGAGGCCGGCCATGAGCGAGCCGAACAGAAGCGGCTCCTGCCAGCGGGCCAGCAGGATCGGCTTCTCGGACTTGGGCGCCGGCTTGACGCTCGCGGCCCTGCCCTCGCGCTGGAGGATGATCGCGCCCACCACGGAGAACGCGGCGCCGCCGAACAGCAGCAGGTGCGTCGGCCCCCAGAGGGTCACGTCCTGGCCGAAGATGCGATGCCAGATGTCGTCGAGCGGGAACGCCAGCAGCGAGATCGACCCGCAGACGGTGATGATCACGCCGCCGAGCGGCGCCCACCAGCCGTTGGGGAGCCTGATGGCGGAGCGGCTAGGCCGCTCGAGCGGCAGCGCCATGGCCACGACGCCCGCGAACAGCACGCCGAAGAGGCCGACCAGGATGAAGTAGTGCGCCGCGTTGGCCAGCGGGCCCGGGTCGCGGCCCTCGTCGATGTGGATCGAGATGTCCCAGTACATGCCGAACACCGCGATGGCCAGCGTGCCGCCGAGGATGGAGAGCGGGATTGCGGACCAGTTCGGCGCGCCCGACACGCGCTCGGAGAACTTGACCAGCCGCTGGATCACCTTGAGCTTGCCGCTGCGGTGGCCGAAGACGAGCGCCAGCAGGACGCCGGTGGCCACCATCGCGCCCAGAGTGGCGATGATCACCTGGCTGATCTCGGCGCCCCCGGCGGGCGGGCTCTTGGCGGCCGCCAGCGCGGGCGGCGCGAGGAAGAGGGAGCAGATGGCGGTTGCGACGGCGACTGCGGTGAGGCGTACGAACGCACTGATCTTCATGCGGGTTCCAGGCATGGCGCGGTTCCTCCCCGTCGTAGGTCTCCCCCTATTACTAACCGACCGTTCAGTTTATAAACGTGCGATCGGTCACGGCGGCCGAACGGCGCCTCTAGCCTCGGCGCGATGGTCGTCGCGGTCATCGCCGACACACATCTACCCCGCGGCGCGCGGCGCATTCCCGATCCCTGTCTGGAGCGCCTCGCGAGCGCGGACCTGATCCTGCACGCGGGCGACCTCTCGACCGTCGAGGTGCTGCGGGAGCTGGAGGCGATCGGCCCGCCGCTCGCCGCCGTGCACGGCAACGTGGACTCGGAGGAGCTGCGCCGGCTGCTGCCCGAGACGCGCATCGTGGAGGCCGACGGAGCGCGGATCGCGATGGTGCACGACGCCGGTCCGTCGCGGGGACGGCTCGAGCGGATGCGGCTGCGCTTCCCCGAGGCCGACGCCGTGGTGTTCGGCCACTCCCACATCCCGCTGCACGAGCGCGGCGACGACGGGTTCCAGATCTTCAATCCCGGCAGCCCGACCGAGCGCCGCCGCCAACCGCGTCACACGATGGGCATGGCCCATGTGGCTGGTGACCGCGTTACATTCGAGCTGGTCACCCTCGGCTGAGGGAGGCCGCAACGCCATGGCCCGCCGCCTCGCATATCCGCTCGCGCTCGCCTGCGTCCTCGCCCTCGCGCTGGCGCTCGCCGCCGAGGCCTCGGCGGAGGTCAGGAGCTACACGTTCAGGGTCGGCCCGATCAGCGTCAAGGAGTACTCGGCCAAGCGCAACGGCGAGTACGTGAAGGCGCCGAGGGTGGACGGCTACGTGACGTACATGGACGCGACCGTGGTGGACGCCGCCGGGCAGCCGATCCCGCTCAGCCAGGTGATGCCGCACCACATCGTCTTCAAGGACATGAGCTACAGGGGCGGCCCGCGCAGGCCCGACGCCGCCTGCCCGCACGCCGCCAGCGACCAGCGCTTCTACGGGACCAGCGAGGAGCTGCGGCCGATGACGTTCCCGGACGGCTATGGCTACCGGGTCAACCGCCGCGACCGCTGGAAGATGGGCTGGATGCTGATGAACCACACGCACGAGCGGCGGACGGCCTACATCCAGTACCGCGTGAAGGTCGACACCGCCAAGCTCACGCCGGTCACACCGTACTGGTTCAGCGTGCTCGGCTGCGGGATCGACCCGGCGTACAGCGTGCCGGGCGGGGGCGACGCGGGCTCCGTCTCCACGCGGGCGTTCACCGCGCGCGTGCCGCGCGCCGGACGGATCGTGGCCGTGGGCGGCCACCTCCACGGGGGGAGCCACGACATCTCCCTGACCCAGCCGCGTTGCGGGAAGCGCACGCTGGTCACCTCGCGGCCGACGTACGGGCAGCCGGACGACCCCGTCTACCAGGTCACGCCGCTGCTGCACGAGCCCGACCCCTTGAATCTGACCTGGTGGCAGTCGGCCACGGGGATCCCGGTGAAGAGGGGGGAGAAGCTGCGGGTGAGCGCGCGGTACCGCAACGACTTCCCTTACATGCGCGTGATGGGGATCGTGCACGTGTACATCGCGCACGGGAAGGCCGCGGCCGGGTCGGGCGCGGCAGGCTGCGCCCCGCTGCCGAGCGACGCGCAGACGCTGGGGCCGGACTTCGTGGGCCGCGACGCGCCGCCGCACATGGAGCTGACCCTGGCGCGGATGGGCGACGACGGGCGGGCGCACGCGTGGGACGGGCCCGGCCCGCCGACCACCGAGTACGCGGGCAACGCGTCGATCAAGGAGTCGGGCTACAGCTTCAAGCCGGCGAACTTCACGATCGACGCCGGCAAGAGCGTCGTCTGGCGCTTCGGGGACAGGGACCTGCACGACGCGACGCTGCTCGACGGGCCGCGCGGGTTCTCGTCGCCGCCGATGTGGGGCGGCACTTTCAGGCAGCGCTTCGACGTGCCGGGCAAGTACAAGATCTACTGCTCGCTGCACCCGGTGGAGATGCAGCAGGTGCTGGAGGTGCTGCCCTAGCAGGGGAAGCGAAACTCGGGAGACCGACGGGTTATGCTCGCGCGGATGCCGATCAAGCCCGACCAGCAGGCGACCCTGACCCAGGGGCAGTTCACCACCCTCCACACGATCATCTTCCGGGCCTGCAAGGTCACGCTTACAGGCATATCCGGCGAGTTCACGACGATCCCGTTCCGCATCAAGACAGGCAGGGTCGCGGGCGAGCCCTTCGACGCCAGCGAGGTGTCGATCCCCCGCGGCCTCGGCTTCAAGCGCATCCAGGCGACGACCCCCGAGGGCGTCGGCACGCTCGACATCGTCTACGAGCTGCGGACCGGCGCGGACGCCAACTAGCGCGCCAAGATAGGCCGATGGACCTGGACGTCCTGTTCGTCGGCACGGCCGGCTCGTCGCCCACGGCGGGCCGCGGGCTGCCCGCGTTGCTGGTGCGCCGCGGCGGCGACCGGCTGCTGTTCGACTGCGGCGAGGGGACGCAGCGCCAGCTCCTGCGCTCGGTCGGGCTGATCGAGCTGGAGGAGATCTTCGTCACCCACTTCCACGCCGACCACGTGCTGGGGATTCCGGGGATGCTGAAGACGTTCGCGCTGCGCGGCCGCGACCGGCCGCTCACCGTCTACGGGCCGCCCGGGCTGCGCGCGCTGTTCAAGGTGCTGGCGCCGATCGTCGGGCGGCCCGCGTACGAGCTGACGCTGGTCGAGCTCGAGCCGAACGAGGAGCTGGAGCGCGACGGCTACCGGATCGCGGCGTTCGAGGTCGACCACCGCGTGCGGGCCTACGGGTACGCGATCGTCGAGGAGGAGCGGCTGGGGCGGTTCGACGAGAAGCGCGCGCTGGAGCTCGGCGTGACGCCGGGCCCGGACTTCGGGCGGCTGCACCATGGGGAGCCGGTGCCGGGCGCCGACGGCTCGACGGTCACGCCGCACCAGGTGGTGGGGGAGGCCCGCGCCGGCCGGAAGCTGGTGCTGGCCGGGGACTGCGCGCCGTCGCCGATGACGGCCGCCGTGGCCCACGGGGCCGACCTGCTGGTCCACGAGGCCACGTTCGGCGACGAGGAGGTCGACCGCGCCGCGGAGACCGGCCACTCGACGGCGCGCCAGGCGGCGGAGTTGGCACGCGAGGCGGAGGTGAAGCTCCTGGCGCTGACGCACGTGTCTCCGCGCCACCCCGGGCCGGTGCTGCGCGACGAGGCGCGCGAGGTGTTCGAGCGGACGATCGTGCCGCGCGACTTCGACCGCGTGGAGCTGCCGTTCCCGGAGCGCGGGGGGCCGGTGCACGTGAAGGCGCCGCGGGAGGACCGGCTGGCGCAGGAGGAGACGGACGCGCCGGCGCCGTGAGGACCCGGATCATGTACATCGAGCGCAAGGCGGGCGGCGACGACACCGGCCCGGCTCGCATCGGGCGCGTCTCGTTCTCCAAGACGGGCCGGACCCTGTACTACGGCGGCAAGTCGTTCCAACGCTTGGGGGCCGCGGCGTGGCGGGCAACTACTCCGACGTCGACACCGGCGCGGAGTACTGGATCTCGGGCTGCAAGAAGGACGGCTCCGACCGGCACAGGTTCGCGCGGCAGGGCGAGCCGGTGGAGATCGACGAGGACGTCCGGGAGGAGTACTGGCGCGAGATCCGCGGGCAGCCCGAGCGGCGGAACGAGACCGTCTCGAACCGTTAGGGGATGATGCCCGCATGGCCTACGACGAGGACCTCGCCCACCGGATCCGCGAGCTGGTCGGCGCCGAGCCGAACGTCAGCGAGCAGCGGATGTTCGGCGGCCTGGCGTTCCTGGTCGGGGGCAACATGGCGGTGGCGGCGAGCGGCCAGGGCGGGCTGATGGTGCGCGTCGACCCCGACGACACCGACGCGCTCGTCGCCGGAAAGGCGCACGCGCGGCCGTTCGAGATGCGTGGGCGGCCGATGCAGGGTTGGCTGCGGGTCGACGCCGAGGGCGTCCGGACCAAGCGCCAGCTCGAGCCGTGGGTCAAGCGCGGCGTCGCGTACGCGCGCTCTCTGCCTCCGAAGTAGTTGGGCGGCCGAGAAGGGATAGGGTCGGCCTCACCCGACCAGGAGGTACTGCCATGAGCATCCTCGCCCGCTTCTCCCCCGCCTCACTCACCGCGGAGCAGTACGACGAAGGCATCCGGCGGCTGAAGGAGGCCGGCGACTTTCCCCCCGACGGGCTCGACTACCACGTCTGCTTCGGCACCGACGGCAACCTCCGGGTCAGCGAGATCTGGGACTCGAACGAGCAGTTCGAGGCCTTCGGCGAGCGGCTCAGGCCCGTGCTCGAGGACATGAAGATCGATGCCGGCGAGCCGGAGATGATGGAGATCCACAACATCATCAGGCGCTAGCCGGGCGCGCCCGATCGGATGTCCCCTCTCGTGTCCGATGACTTTCCGCGCGGGCGCCGGTCTTAGCGGGAGAACTCACCAAACAGGAGGATCGAGATGAGCGAGACCGAGACCAAGACCCGCATCAGCCAGGTGGGGGTCGTGATGGTGCCCGTCACCGACCAGGACCGGGCGATCGAGTTCTACGTCGACAAGCTGGGGATGGAGAAGCGCTCGGACATGCCCTTCGGCGACGGCAACCGCTGGGTCGAGGTCGCGCCGCAGGGAGCCGCGACCCGCATCGCGCTGGTGCTGCCGCGCGAGGGCGATCCGGTGGGGATCGAGACCCGCATCGGCCTGACGACCAGCGACGTCGACTCCGACCACGCGGACCTGAAGGCCGCCGGCGTCGACGTCGACCCCGAGGTCTCGCGCATGGGCGACCCAGTGCCGCCGATGTTCTTCTGCCGGGACCAGGACGGGAACTCGCTGCTGATCGTGGAGGAGTAGGGCGCGGCGACGTATCGGCCGGATCGCCTTGCGAGGTGCGCGAGGCGACCCGCGGACCGTTCCGGGCGGCCCCGCTGGGCTGTCGCCCAGCCTGCCAGCGTGCGTAAGCTTGGTCTCTGCATGGCGGAGCCGGCCGACATCGAGCTCATCTTTGAGCCTCAGGAGGAGGGGGGCTACCACGTCTACGCCCCTGAGCTGCCAGGCCTGCACACCCAAGGCGACGACCTCGACGACGCGGTCGCCAATGCTGAGGAAGCGCTCACGCTCTACGTCGAGGGCCTGCGTGAGGACGGCGAGTCGCTCGAATTCGGCGTCATCCGCCGGAGGTTCCCGCTCCCGGCATGACTCCGAGGCAGCCGGTCGTCTCCGGCGCCGACCTGATCCAAGCGCTGGAGCGAGACGGCTGGGCCGTCGTTCGCCTTGCCGGCGTTCTACGCGATGCCGGCCTCACGGTCGACGACCTCCGAAGACTCATGTAAACGTCGCGGCCACGTCCGCGACCCTCAGGCACGAGTGCCCATCCGAGCCCAACGGGGATGGTGGTGGTGGCTCTTTTCTTCCGGCACGTGGCGGCGGTGAACGCCCGCGGAGCCAACGGTGTGCGCGGGCTCGGGCTTTGGTCTGCACCACGTTTCGGCGGCGTGCGTGGCCTCATCGTCCCCTGGGCGCTCTGGCCGTACCGGACGCGATCAGCCGTTACCGGCCCCGCCGCACCCAGCGCCGGGGCCCGGCCGACGACCGCACGAGCCCGCCATCCGCCCCCGTTGCTAGCCTGCCCCCCGCAGTCACCCTTTAACCCGGTCCCGAGAGGCCAGGAAGGAACGACGTGCACGACGACGAGAAGGTCGTCCTCGGTCGCGAGGACATCGAGCGCACGCTCAAGCGCATCGCCCATGAGATTGTCGAGCGCAATCCCGGCGAGCGCATCGCGATCGTCGGGATCCACCGCCGCGGGGCCATCCTCGCCGCCCGCGTCCACGCTCTGCTGAGCGACCTAACCGGCACGGACGTCCCGCTCGGCGACATCGACATCGCCTTCTACCGCGACGACCTGAACCTGCGCGAGCCCGGCCGGCAGCCCGTCGTCCACGCCTCGCACATCGACTTCAACGTCGAGGACCACACCGTCGTCCTCGTGGACGACGTCCTCTACACGGGCCGCACGGTCAGAGCCGGCGTCGAGGCGATCTTCGACTACGGGCGTCCCAAGCGCGTGCAGCTCGCGGTCCTCACCGACCGCGGGCACCGGGAGCTGCCCATCAGACCGGACTACGTAGGCAAGAACCTGCCGACCGCCAGGAGCGAGCGCGTGAACGTGCGCGTCGAGGAGCTCGACGGCGTCGACGAGGTCACGATCGATCCCCACGGCGCGGAGGTGCTGGCATGAGGAAGGACCTGATCTCGGTCGACGACCTGACCCGCGAGGACATCGAGCGGATCCTGGACCGTGCCGCGAGCTTCGCGGAGATCTCGGGGCGCGAGATCAAGAAGGTCCCGACGCTCAGGGGCCGCACGATCGTCAACCTCTTCTACGAGTCCTCCACCCGCACCAGCTCCTCCTTCGAGCTCGCCGCCAAGCGCCTCTCCGCCGACGTGGTGAACATCAAGTCGGTCGGGTCAAGCGTGGACAAGGGCGAGTCGCTCAAGGACACCGTCCACACCCTCTCCGCCTACGACCCGGCGGCCATCGTCATCCGCTCGCCGCACGCCGGCGCGGCCGGCCTCGTCTCGCGCTGGACCGCCGCCGCGGTGGTCAACGCTGGCGACGGCAAGCACGAGCATCCCACCCAGGCGCTGCTCGACGTCTACACGCTGCGCCAGCGCGTGGGCGAGCTCGAGGGGATGTGCATCTGGATCGTGGGCGACGTGCTGCACAGCCGCGTCGCGCGCTCGGACATCCTCGCCTTCGGCCGGATGGGGTGCGACGTGACGGTATGCGGCCCGCCCACGCTGATCCCGCGCGGGGTCGAGTCGCTCGGCTGCCGGGTGCGCTGGTCGCTCGACGGGATCGAGGAGGCCGACGTGATCTACGCCCTCCGGATGCAGAACGAGCGCATGAACGGGGCGTTCGTCCCCTCCCTGCGCGAGTACGCCGCCCAGTACCAGATCGACGGCCGCCGCCTGGGGCCGAACCAGGTCCTGATGCACCCGGGCCCGGTGAACCGCGGGGTGGAGCTGTCGGGCGAGGTGGTGGACTCGCCGCAGGCGCTGATCGTCCAGCAGGTCGAGTCCGGGGTGGTCGTGCGCATGGCGATCCTCTACGAGCTCCTGGCCGGCGGCGGGCCGGGCGGGCCGCATCAGCCCGGCGTCCGCTTCGCGCGCGATGGCGAGTCGGTCACGGAGCCGCAGCCCGCGTGACGCGCGCCGCCGCCCAAAAGCTCGTCCACGCCGCCGAGGGCGTCCCCGGCGGCGCCGTCCTGATCCGCGAGGCGCGCATGCTCGACCCGCGCGCGGGCATCGACACGACGGGCGACCTGCTGATCCGCGACGGCCGGATCGCCGAGATCGGCCAGCCCGGCGCGCTCGAGGCGCCCGACGGTGCGGAGACCGTGGACGCCGAGGGCCTCACCGCGATGCCGGCCTTCGTCGACCCGCACGTGCACCTGCGCACGCCCGGACGCGAGGACGAGGAGGACATCGACTCCGGCACCCGCGCGGCCGCGGCCGGCGGCTTCTGCGCGATCCTGGCGATGCCCAACACCGACCCGGTGGTGGACGACGCCTCGGTGCTCCGTTCCCTGCGCGAGCGCGCGCGCGAGGAGGCGCGCGTACCCACCGGCTTCCTGGCCGCCATCACGCGCGGTCAGCGCGGCGAGCAGCTGACCGAGATGGCCGAGCTGGCGGACGCCGGCGCGGCGGCCTTCAGCGACGACGGCCTGCCGGTCCAGAGCGCGGGCGTGCTGCGCCAGGCGCTCCAGTACCAGCGGCTGGCCCGCTGCCCGCTGGCGCTGCACGAGGAGGACCCGTCCCTGAGCGGCAACGGCGCCATGCACGAGGGCGCGGTGTCCGCCCTGCTGGGCATCGCCGGCATCCCGTCGATCTCGGAGTCCACCGCCATCGCCCGCGACGCCGCCATCGCCCGCTTCGAGGGCGGCCAGATCCACATGCAGCACGTCTCGGCGCGCGAGTCGGTGGAGGCGATCGCCGCGGCCAAGGCGGCGGGCGTCCGCATAACGGCCGAGGCCTCGCCGCACCACCTCTGCCTGACCGACGATTCCGTGCGCTCCCTGGACGCCAACTTCAAGATGAACCCCCCGCTGCGGTCCGAGGACGACCGCGCCGCCGTGGTCGACGGCCTGCGCGCCGGCGTCCTCGACTGCGTCGCCACCGACCACGCCCCGCACGCGCGCGAGGAGAAGGAGCAGCCGTTCGAGGTCGCGCCGATGGGCGTCACCGGCCTGGAGACCGCGTTCGCCGCGCTCCACACGCGCCTGGTGCTGCCCGGTGTGGTGGACCTGCCCACCCTGGCCGAGCGCATGACCGCCGGCGGCATCCCGTTCGGCCTCGAGCCGCCCACCCTGGCCGTCGACGCGCCGGCCAACGTCGTCCTGGTCGATCCCGAGGCGGAGTGGGAGGTGGGCGAGGCCGGCTACGAGAGCCGCTCCG
Organism: Thermoleophilaceae bacterium; assembly: GCA_036389105.1. GTDB lineage: Bacteria > Actinomycetota > Thermoleophilia > Solirubrobacterales > Thermoleophilaceae > AC-37. The sequence continues at coordinate 9,193 of DASVQK010000123.1, read as the reverse complement.
CCAACTGCGCCTTCGCCGGCCAGCGGGTGACGGGGCGGGTGCGGATGACGATCGCCGCCGGGCACGTGGCATACCGCGAGCGCTCGTTCGCGATCGGGGCGGTATGAGCGGCGCGGCGCGCGAGCCCGGCTACCTCCTGCTCGAGGACGGCGCCCGCTTCGAGGGCGACCTGTGCGGCGCGCCCGTCGACCGGACCGGCGAGGTCGTCTTCAACACCTCGATGTCCGGCTACCAGGAGTCGGTCAGCGACCCGAGCTACCGCGGCCAGATCATCGTCTTCACCTACCCCCTGGTCGGGAACTACGGCGTGTCGCAGGAGGCGATGGAGTCGGATTCCATCCACGCGCGCGCGGTGATCATGCGCGAGGGCGTGGACCGCGAGGACGCCCCCGGCGCCGAGGGCGGCTGGCTGACCTGGCTGCGCGACTGCGGCATCCCGGCGCTGACCGGCGTGGACACCCGCGCGCTGGTGCGCCACATCCGCGACAAGGGCGCCATGCGCGGCGGGGTGTTCGCCGCGGCCACCACGACCGAGGCGCAGGCGCGCGAGCGGATCGAGGCCGAGCCGCCCATGACAGGCCACGACCTGGCGCGCGAGGTCACGCCGCGTGAGCCGCTGATCCTCGACCCCGACAACCCCGGCCCGCGGATCGTCGCCCTCGACACCGGCATCAAGGACTCCATCGTGCGCAACATGCGCGAGCGCGGCGTCCGCTTCGAGCTGCACCCGTGCGACACCACGCCCGACGCCATCCGCGCGCGCCAACCCGACGCCGTGTTCCTGGCCAACGGCCCCGGCGACCCGGCCGCGCTGGACTACGTGGTGGACACGGTCCGCGCGCTGGTCGGCGAGGTGCCGGTGTTCGGCATCTGCCTGGGCCACCAGCTGCTGTGCCGGGCGGTGGGACTCGAGACCTTCAAGCTGCCGTTCGGCCACCGCGGCGCCAACCACCCGGTTAAGGACCTGGCCACCGGCCGGATCGACATCACGTCGCAGAACCACGGCTTCGCGGTGAAGGGCCCGCACGGCGAGGGCGCGCTGGAGAACGACAAGCCGGTGCGCTGGCAGACCGACTTCGGCGAGGCCCAGCTGGCGCAGCTCAACCTCTACGACCACACGGTGGAGGGCCTGGAGCTGCTGGACGTGACCGGCGCCACCGTCCAGTACCACCCCGAGGCCGGCCCCGGCCCGCACGACGCCAACCACATCTTCGACCGCTTCGTCGGCGCCATCGCGGCGGCCGCGTAAGAACAAGACAGAGTGCCCCGCCGCGACGACCTCAAGAAGATCCTGGTGCTGGGCAGCGGGCCGATCGTGATCGGCCAGGCCGCCGAGTTCGACTACTCGGGCGCGCAAGCGTGCAAGGTGCTGCTGGAGGAGGGCTACGAGGTCGTGCTCGTCAACTCCAACCCGGCCACGATCATGACCGACCCGGAGTTCGCCACCGCGACCTACATCGAGCCGCTGGTGCCCGAGTCGGTGGCGCGCGTGATCGAGCGCGAGCAGCCGGACGCGCTGCTGCCCACCCTGGGCGGCGGCACCGCGCTCAACCTGGCCCGCGCCCTGTGGGAGGACGGCACGCTGGGCCGCCACCGCGTGGAGCTCATCGGGGCCAACTACGAGGCCATCCGCCGCGCCGAGGACCGCCTGCTGTTCCGCCAGACGATGGAGGCCGCGGGCCTGCGGGTGCCGCGCTCCGCGGTCGTGACCAGCATGGCCCAGGGCGACCGCGCGCTGTCGCAGGTCGGGCTGCCGGCCATCATGCGCCCGGGCTTCACGATGGGCGGCCATGGCGGCGGCACCGCGTACACCGAGTCCGAGTACCGCGAGCGCATCGCCGAGGGCCTGGCCGCCAGCCCGATCGGCCAGGTGCTGGTGGAGGAGTCGGTGATCGGCTGGGGCGAGTTCGAGCTCGAGCTGATGCGCGACCGCAACGACAACGTCGTGATCGTCTGCTCGATCGAGAACATCGACCCGATGGGCGTGCACACGGGCGACTCGGTGACCGTCGCGCCGCAGCAGACCCTCACGGACAAGCAGTTCCAGGCGCTGCGCGACCAGGCGCTCACCGTCATCCGCGCGGTGGGCGTCGAGACCGGCGGCTCCAACATCCAGTTCGCGGTCAACCCGGACACCGACGAGATCGTGGTGATCGAGATGAACCCGCGCGTGTCGCGCAGCTCGGCGCTGGCGTCGAAGGCCACCGGCTTCCCGATCGCCAAGATCGCCGCGCGGCTGGCGGTGGGCTACGCGCTCGAGGAGATCGACAACGACATCACGCGCAGGACGCCCGCGAGCTTCGAGCCGACGATCGACTACGTGGTGGTCAAGTGGCCGCGGTTCGCGTTCGAGAAGTTCCCCGGCGCCGACGGCCACCTGGACACGCACATGCAGTCGGTGGGCGAGGCGATGGCGATCGGCCGCACGTTCAAGCAGGCGTTCGCCAAGGCGCAGCGCTCGCGCGAGCTGGACGTGCAGGTGGACCCGCCCGAGGACACCGGCGAGCTGCTGGCGCGCCTGGAGCGCCCGGCGCACGACCGCTTCGAGCTGTTGATCGAGGCACTCCGCCGCGGGGTGCCCGAGAGCGAGATCAAGGGCCGCACGCACATCGACCCGTGGTTCCTGGCCGAGATCGGCGCGCTGGCGCGCGGGGAGGACCCCGAGGCCGGCCTCGCGCGCACGTACAAGGCGGTGGACACCTGCGCGGCCGAGTTCGAGGCCGAGACGCCGTACTTCTACTCCGGCTGGGAGCGCCCCGGCGCGAATGGGCGGCCGACCCACGAGGTGCGCCGGGGGTCGCGCGAGTCGGTGGTCATCCTGGGCGCCGGGCCCAACCGGATCGGCCAGGGGATCGAGTTCGACTACTGCTGCGTGCACGCGGCCATGACCGTCCGCGCCTCCGGCCGCGACGCGGTGATGGTCAACTGCAACCCCGAGACCGTGTCCACCGACTACGACACCAGCGACCGCCTCTACTTCGAGCCGCTCACCTTGCACGACGTGCTCGGCGTGGTGGACGTCGAGAGCCCCGAGGGCGTGATCGTCCAGTTCGGCGGCCAGACCCCGCTCAAGCTGGCCCACGGCCTGGTGCAGGCGGGCGTGCAGCTGCTGGGCACGCCGGTGGACTCGATCGACCTGGCCGAGGACCGCGCGCGCTTCGGCGGGCTGATGGAGGAGCTCGGGCTGCGCGGTCCGGCGTGGGCAACGGCCGAGTCGTCCGAGGAGGCCCTGGACGTGGCCGACGGGGTCGGCTACCCGCTGCTGGTCCGCCCGTCGTACGTGCTGGGCGGCCGCGCGATGGAGATCTGCTACTCCCGCGACGCGCTGGCCGACTACCTGAGGCGCACCGCGCCGGCGGGCGGCGCTACGGGCGGCAACGGCCGCACCGTGTACCTCGACCGCTTCCTGGAGAACGCCATCGAGATCGACGTGGACGCGCTGTGCGACGGCGAGCGCGTGGCCATCGGCGGCATCATGCAGCACGTCGAGGAGGCGGGTGTGCACTCCGGCGACTCGGCCTGCGTGCTGCCGGCGATGTCCCTCGGCCAGGAGATGCTCGCGCAGATCGAGGCCGCCACGGCCAAGCTGGCGCTGCGGCTCGGGGTGGTCGGGCTGATCAACGTCCAGTTCGCCGTGCACGGCGACGACGAGCTGTTCGTGATCGAGGCAAACCCGCGCGCGTCGCGCACCGTGCCGTTCGTGTCGAAGGCGGTGGGCGTGCCGCTGGCCAAGATCGCCACGCGGCTGCTGCTGGGCGAGCGGATCGCGGACCTCGAGGAGGAGCTGGCGCCGGCCCGCCGCGCGGGCGGGCACGTGTCGGTCAAGGAGGCGGTGCTCCCATTCGATCGCTTCCCGCGCGCCGACGCGCTGCTCGGCCCCGAGATGCGCTCCACCGGCGAGGTTATGGGCATCGCGGGCGACTTCCCGACGGCGTTCGGCAAGGCCGAGGCGGCGGCGGGCGCGCGGCTGCCGACCAGCGGCACGGCCTTCATCAGCGTCACCGACGGCGACAAGGCGTCCGCCACGCAGCTCGCCGCCGCGCTGCACGACGACGGCTTCGACATCGTCGCCACGGGCGGCACCGCGCAGGCCATCCGCCGGATGGGCGTGCCGGTGGAGCGCATCAAGAAGATCTTCGAGGGCTCGCCCAACGTGGTGGATCGGATCGAGTCCGGCGGCGTGGACATGGTCATCAACACGCCCACCGGCTCGGGCGCGCGCGCCGACGGCTACGAGATCCGCCGCGCCGCCATCGGCCGCGGCATCCCGTGCATCACCACGATGACCGGCGCCAGCGCGGCCCAGCGCGCCATCCGCGCCGCGCGGGCGGCGCCGCCGGAGGTGCGCTCGCTCCAGGAGCTGCACCAGGCGACTGCGAACGGCTCTCCGGCTGATCCGGCGGAGGAGCCGCGACCGGGAAGAGCTCGGGCTTGACCGAGGTGGCCGACGGCCCGCGCACGCTCGCGCCCCTCGGCCGCCGCCTCGCCGAGGTCACCTCCAACCGCGCCGTCGGCGCCTACCGCGTGATCTCCGCGCTCGACTCCACCGGCCCGCGCGATCCGCGCCCCGGCCAGTTCTACATGCTCGCCGCGCGCGACCGCTGGGGCGGCGACGGCGACCGCCCGTTCCTGCCGCGCGCCTTCTCGTTCGCGCGCGCGGGCTCCGACGGGCGGCTGGAGTTCCTGCTGGAGGCCGTCGGCCCCGGCACGCGTCGGCTGGCCCAGCTCGAGGCGGGGGAGGGGCTGTGGCTGGTGGGCCCGCTGGGTCGCGGCTTCGGGCCGGCGCCGGAGGGCGCGCGGCCGCTGCTGGTGGGCGGCGGCATCGGCGCCGCTCCGCTCATCTGCCTGCGCGACGAGCTGGGGCTGGGCGCCCACGTGCTCCTCGGCTTCCGCTCCGGCGCCCACGCGGAGGCCGCGTCGGAGTTCCACGGCCACGTGGAGCTGGCCACCGACGACGGCTCGGCGGGCCGCCACGGACTGGTCACCGAGCTGCTGCGTGAGGCGCTCGACCGCGACGGCGGGCGCGATGCCGCCGTGTTCGCCTGCGGCCCGCCGCCGATGCTCGAGGCCGTGCGCGCGCTGTGCGCCGAGCGCGACGTGCCCGCCCAGCTGGCGATGGAGTCGGGGATGGCCTGCGGCTACGGCGCCTGCTTCGGCTGCGTCGTGCCCACGCGCTCCGGCTACGTGCGGCTGTGCGTGGACGGCCCGGTGCTGGACGCGGCCGAGCTGGAGACCGCGCTGGTGCCGGGGGCGGGGCATTGACCGGCGCTCTGGACCTCTGCGGCGTCCCGCTGCGCGGCCCGATCCTGAACGGCTCGGGCACCTTCGACGCGATCGCCGCCCGCCGCGCCTTCGGCGTCGCGCTGCTCGACGAGTTCCCGTTCGACGCCTTCGTCTCCAAGACGATCACCCTGGAGCCGCGCCAGGGCAACCCGCCGCCGCGGCTGTGGGAGTCGCCGGCCGGGATGATCAACTCGATCGGGCTGCCCAACAAGGGCCTGGACGGCTTCCTGGCGGAGGACCTGCCCCAGCTGGCCGAGCTGCCCGTGCCGCTGATCGTGTCGATCATGGGCTTCAGCCGCGACGAGCTGGCGCGCCTGGCCCGCGAGGTGGGCGCCCGCGACGAGGTGGCGATGCTGGAGCTGAACGTGTCGTGTCCGAACGTCGAGACCGGCCTGGTGATGGGCGCCGACCCGGGCGAGACCGCGGCGGCGGTCGAGAGGGTTCGCTCCACAACGGAGAAGCCGGTGATCGTGAAGCTGACGCCGACGGCCAGCGACCCGGCCGGCGTGGCCGTGGCCGCCGAGGCCGCGGGAGCCAACGCGCTGTCGCTGATCAACACGCTGAAGGGCATGGCGCTCGACCCGCGGACGCGTCAGCCGTGGCTGGGCGGCCGCACGGGCGGGGTGTCGGGGCCGGCGGTGCGCCCGATCGCGCTCGAGCAGGTCGCCTCGGTGCGCGCGCGGGTCGCGATCCCCGTGATCGGCATGGGCGGCGTGTCGAGCGGGCGCGACGCGCGCGATTTCCTCGACGCGGGGGCGATCTGCGTCGCGGTGGGCACCGAGAGCTTCCGCGACCCCGCCGCGGGCCGCCGGATCGCGGATGAGCTGGGCGTCATTTCGCGCGAGGAGCGGGGCTTTTCCCCCGCCGGCGCCGCCTGAGCCGGGTCCTCTGCCGAAAAGCCCTGCAAAGCAAGGCAAAACCGTCAAGTAACCCAAACCTGCCTGAAGCTCACGTCGAGGTCTAGATGAATTGCGAAGAAAACCGCCCCTGAGGCCTTTTCCTCGGCCTTCCCGTGTGTAATATCGCGCCGCATGCCGTCTGCCACCTCCTCGCCGCCGAAGCTGCAGGCAGGCGCGGCCCCGGAGCGCTCCCTCACCCAACGGATGGACGCTTTGAGGCGCGCCAACGAGATCCGAACCCGCCGCGCGGACCTGAAGCGCGACCTCAAGGCCGGGCGCGCCCAAATCCACGGGCTGCTCCTGGATCCGCCGGAATACCTGCAAACGGCCAAGGTCTTCGACCTGCTCCTGGCCGTGCCGAAGTACGGGCGGGTGAAGGTGAACCGCATTCTCACCCAGTGCCGCATCTCGCCGAGCAAGACGATCGGCGGCCTGTCGGAGCGCCAGCGCGGCGAGCTCGTCTCCTACCTCCGTCGCTAGCGGCGCCGACCGGACCCCGATGACGGCGCCCGAGCGCCCGCGGGTGCTTGTCATCACCGGCCCGTCGGGGGTCGGCAAGGGCACACTGATCGGCACCCTCTGCAGGGCTTTTCCGGACGCTCGGCTGTCGGTCTCCGCCACCACGCGGGCGCCGCGCTCGGGCGAGCGCGACGGCGCCGACTACCACTTCCTGAGCCGCGACGAGTTCGACCGCCGCGTCGACGACGGCGACTTCCTGGAGCACGCCGAGTACTCCGGAAACCGCTACGGGACGCTCCGCTCGGAGGTCGAGGACGCCTCGGACGGCGTGGTGCTGGAGATCGAGGTACAGGGAGCGCGCCAGGTCCGCGAGGCCCTGCCCGACGCGGTCCAGATCTTCATCGCCCCGCCGTCACGCGAGGCGCTTCGGGAGCGGTTGCTGGCGCGTGGCACGGACTCTCCGGATGCGATCCGGATGCGCCTGGAGCAGGCCGAGGACGAGCTGACCGCCCGGGACGAGTTCCGGCACGTCATCGTCAACGACGACCTGGAAAGGGCATCGGCGGAGCTGATCGAGCTCGTCGCTAGCATTTGGCCCCGGCCAAACGGAGAGGGAACCCCTTGATCAAGCCCCGCCTGGACACCTTGCTCGAACGCGTCGACTCGCACTACGCGTGCGTGCTCGTGTCCGCCAAGCGAGCCCGCCAGATCAACTCGTACTACCACAACCTCGGTGAGGGGACCTTCGACGAGTACCCGCCGCCGATGGTGGACACCGGCTCGAAGAACTACCTCAAGATCGCGCTCGAGGAGATCGCGGCCGACAAGATCAAGTACCGCTACCGCGGCTAGGACGCGGCAGGAAGCGGTCGGGCGCGAGGTGGCGCGGTGGCTCGGATCCTCATAGGGGTGACCGGCGGGATCGCCGCCTACAAGGCGGTCGAGCTCGCCCGGCTGGCCGTCAAGGCCGGCCACGCCGTGCGCGTGGTGCAGACGGAGGCGGCCGAGCGGTTCGTGGGCCGCGCCACCTTCGAGGGCATCACCGGCGCGCCCGTGCTGGTCGACGACTTCGAGCCGGACCCGGCGCGCGGCGCCTATCCCGGCGACCCGGCCCCCGACCACGCGCCGATCTCCCACCTCGAGCTCGTCGCGCGCGCCGACGCCTTCGCGATCGCCCCCGCCTCGGCCAACACGATCGCCAAGCTGGCGGGCGGCCTGGCCGACAACCTGCTGACGAGCGCCGCCCTGGCCAGCCCCGCGCCGCTCGTGGTGGCACCGGCCATGAACGACAGGATGTGGTCGCACCCGGCCACGCGGGCGAACGTGGAGACGCTGCGCCGCCGCGGCGCGCTGATCGTCCCTCCGGCCACCGGGTCGCTGGCCTCGCGCGGCGAGCACGGCACCGGCCGGCTGGCCGAGCCGCCGGAGATCCTGGCCGCGATCGAGGATGTCCTGCGCGCGGGGCCGTACGCCCCGCGCTCGCTGGACGGGCTGCGGCTGCTGGTCACCGCCGGCGGCACCCGCGAGCCGATCGACTCCGTGCGCTACGTCGGCAACCGCTCCTCCGGCCGGATGGGCTTCGCGATCGCCGAGGAGGCGGCCCGGCGCGGCGCGGAGGTGACGGTGGTGGCGGCCAACGTCTCGCTGCCGCGCGCCGACGGCCCGCGCTACGTGGACGTGGAGACCGCCGCCGAGCTGCGCGACGCCGCACGCGCCGAGTTCGAGGGCGCCGACGTGCTGGTGATGGCGGCGGCCGTGGCGGACTTCCGCCCGGCCGAGCCCGCCGACGACAAGATCTCCAAGAGCGGCCGCGACGCGCTGTCGATCGACATGGAGCCCACGGCGGACGTGCTGTCGGAGCTGGCCGCCTCGCGGCGGCCGACGCAGGTGCTGGTGGGCTTCGCCGCCGAGCACGGCGTCGGCGCCGTGGAGCGCGCGCGGGGCAAGCTCGAGCGCAAGGGCCTGGACGCGGTCGTGGCCAACGACATCTCGCGCGCCGACATCGGCTTCGACACGCACGAGAACGAGGTGACGATCGTGACCGCCGCGGGCGAGGAGCCGGTGCCGATGGCGTCGAAGGCGGAGGTCGCGGCGCGCGTGCTGGAGGTGGTGGAGCGGCTGCGGGCCGAGCGCGCGGGGGTGGGGGAGGCGCGGCGGTCGTGAGCGCCGACGAGCCGCTCACGCCCGAGGAGCGCGGCGAGCACGTCTACGACCTGTACAAGCGCGGCAGCGCGCTGCTCGACGCCGGCGACTTCGCCGCCGCGGCCATCCCGCTCGAGCAGGCGCGCGACCTGGAGCCCGACAAGACGTCGATCCGCGAGGCGCTGGGCCGCGCCTACTTCCGCTCCGGCCGGTACGCCGACGCGCGCGAGGAGTTCGCCGCGGTGGTCGAGCGCTCCCCGGTCAACGACTTCGCGCACTTCTGCCTCGGCCGCGCGCTCGAGAAGACCGGCCGCCGTCTTGAGGCCCGCCGCCACCTCACCCTGGCCGTCGGCCTCCGCCCGGACCGCGCGGACTACCGCGCATACCGGGACCGCCTGCGCGCGGCGTAG
>DASVQK010000122.1:0-6108 GCA_036389105.1 Thermoleophilaceae bacterium | reverse complement strand
CGTGGTCTCCGGCCGGGTCGCCTACGCGTTCGGGCTCGAGGGGCCGGCGGTGACGGTCGACACGGCGTGCTCGTCGTCGCTCGTGACGATCCACCTCGCGTGCCAGGCGCTGCGCGGCGGCGAGTGCTCGCTGGCGCTGGCGGGCGGCGTGACGGTGCTCTCCACTCCGGGCGCCTTCGTGGGGTTCGGTCAGCGGGTCCTCGCGCCGGACGGGCGGTCGAAGTCGTTCGCGGCGGCCGCGGACGGCGCGGGGTGGGCCGAGGGAGTGGGGGTCGTGCTGCTCGAGCGGCTCTCCGACGCGCGCCGAAACGGCCACGAGGTGCTCGCGCTCGTGCGCGGATCGGCGGTCAACCAGGACGGCGCCTCGAACGGCCTGACGGCCCCGAACGGCCCGTCGCAGGAGCGCGTGATCAGGGCCGCGCTGGCCGCCGCCGGGCTCGAGCCCGGCGACGTCGACGCGGTCGAGGCGCACGGCACCGGCACGACGCTCGGCGACCCGATCGAGGCGCAGGCGCTGCTCGCCACCTACGGCCAGCGCCGCGACGGCCGCGGAGCGCTCTGGCTCGGCTCGATCAAGTCGAACATCGGCCACACCCAGGCCGCCGCCGGCGTCGCCGGCGTGATCAAGATGGTCGAGGCGCTCGGCCACGAAGAGCTGCCGCCGACGCTCCACGTCGACGAGCCCTCGCCGCACGTCGACTGGCAGGCCGGGGAGGTCGAGCTCCTGCGCGAGCCGCGGCCGTGGCCGCGCGGCGAGCGCCCGCGCCGCGCCGGCGTCTCCTCGTTCGGCGTCAGCGGCACGAACGCGCACCTGATCGTCGAGGAGCCGCCAACGGAGCCCGCTGTCGCGACCGACGCCGCCGAGAGCGACACGGGCGAGCCCGGCGCGGAGCCCGGCGTGCTTCCCTGGATCCTGTCGGCCAGGACCGAGCCCGCGCTGCGCGCCCAGGCCGGGCGCCTGCGCGCCCACGTCGAGGCGCACCCCGAGCTCGACCCGCGCGACGTCGCCCACTCGCTGTTGACGACGCGCGCCCGGCTCGAGCGCCGGCTCGCCGTCGTCGGGTCCGAGCGCGCCGCGCTGCTCGCCGGCCTCGACGCCGCCGCGCGCTCACAGCCCGCACCGAACCTCGTCGAGGGAGCGGCGCTGCGCCCCGGCAAGCTCTGCTTCGTCTTTCCCGGCCAGGGCTCGCAGTGGCCCGGCATGGCGCGCGCGCTCGTCACCGAGTCGGAGCTCTTTCGCGCGCGGATGCGCGACTGCGAGGCGGCGCTCGCCCCCTACGTCGACTTCTCGCTCGCCGAGCTGATCGAGCGCGCCGACGCGCAGGCGCTCGAGCGCGTCGAGGTCGTCCAGCCGGCGCTGTTCGCCGTGATGGTCTCGCTCGCCGAGCTGTGGCGGAGCTTCGGCGTCGAGCCGGCGCTCGTCGCCGGCCACTCGCAGGGCGAGATCGCCGCCGCCGCGGTCTGCGGCGCGCTCAGCCTCGAGGACGCCGCGCGCGTCGTCGCGCTGCGCAGCAAGGCGGTCGCCGACGAGCTCGCCGGCCACGGCGGCATGGTCTCGCTCGCCGCGCCGCTCGCGGCGGTCGAGGCGCGGATCGAGCGCTACGGCGAGCGGCTCGCGCTCGCCGCGGTCAACGGCGCGCGCTCGGTCGTCGTCTCGGGCGAGCCGGCGGCGCTCGAGGAGCTGCTCGCCGACTGCGGCCGCGACGATCTGCGCGCGCGGCGGATCGCCGTCGACTACGCCTCGCACTCGCAGCAGGTCGAGCGGATCCGTGCGCGCCTGCTCGAGGAGCTCGCGCCGATAACCCCGCGCGCGGCCGCGATCCCGTTCTACTCGACCGTCACCGCGACGCCGCTCGAGGGCACCGAGCTCGACGCCGAGTACTGGTATCGCGCGCTGCGCCAGGCGGTCCGCTTCGAGCCCGCGACGCGCGCGCTGATCGACGCCGGCGCGCGCGCGTTCGTCGAGGTCAGCCCGCACCCGGTGCTCGGGCTCGCGCTGCAGGAGACGATCGACGCGACCGACGGCGCCGGGCGCGTCGCCGTGCTCGCCAGCCTGCGCCGCGACGAGGGCGGCCTCGAGCGCTTCACGAGCGCGCTCGCCGAGGCCCACGTCGGCGGCGTCGAGGTCGACTTCGCCCCGCTCACCGCCGGGGCGCAGCGCGTCCCCCTGCCGACCTACGCCTTCGAGCGCCGGCGCTACTGGCTCTCGCCGCCGGACGGCGCGGCCGCCGCGATGATCCACGCGGGCCACCCGCCCCCCGGCGCCGAGGAGGTGCAGGCGGACGTGCCCCTCGCGGTGCGGCTCGCCGACACCCCCGAGCCGGAGCGCGAGGCGGTCGCGCTCGAGCTGGTACGCGCCCACCTCGCTGTCACCCTGGGCCACGACAGCGTGGACGCTGTCGATCCCGAGCGGCCGTTCCTCGAGCTCGGGCTCGACTCGGTCGCGGCCGTGCGGCTCCGAAGCCGGCTCGAGGCGGCGGCCGGCCTCGCGGCGCCGGTCAGCGCGATCTTCGACCACCCCACGGCGGCCGAGCTGGCCCACTACCTGGTGACCCACGCCGACGAGCTCGAGGAGAAGGGTGACGTGGCGGCCTTGGCGGAACCGGCGGGCGCTCCCGCCCCGGCGAGCAACGGCGCGAGCCGCAACGGAACCGGCACCATGGGCGCCCTGCTGCGCGAGGCCTTCGCCCGGGGAGCGGCGAAGGAGTTCCTGGACACGCTGATGGCGGCGTCCAGCTTCCGCCCCGCGTTCGACGCGGACTCGGACGCGGACGTTCGCTCGGTCCGCCTCAGCGGCGGCGCCTCGACGCCGAAGCTGATCTGCATCCCGTCGCTCGTCGCGACTGCCGGTCCGCACGAGTACGTGAAGCTCGCGCGGTCGTTCCGCGAGCGTCGCGAGGTGTCGGCGCTGCCGCTTCCGGGCTACCTCGAGGGAGAGCGCCTGCCGCAGAGCATCGAGGCCGTCGCCGCCGCGCTCGCCGACGCGGCGCAGCGACACGCGGAGGGCGCGCCGTTCGCGCTCGTGGGCCACTCCTCCGGCGGGTGGCTCGCTCACGCGGTGGCGAGTCACATCGAGGCCGCGGGGGAGTCCCCAGCCTCCGTCGTGCTCGTGGACACCTATCCGCCGGATCACGAGCGGACAGCCGAGTGGATGGCGAACGCGGTGGGCGAGGTGCTGGGCGGGAGCGACGCCTTCGGCTCGGTGAGCGACGAACGCCTCACCGCCATGGGCGCCTACCTGAGGCTGTTCGCGGACTGGCACCCGGCGGAGCTCGGCGCCCCGACCGTGCTCCTTCGCGCCACGGACCCCATGCCCGGCTTCGCGCAGGACGACGGCGCCGGGCAGGCGTCGTGGCCGCTTCCGCACGAGCCGATCCAGGTGCCGGGCAACCACTTCACGATGATGCAGGAGCACGCGGACTCCACGGCCGAGGCCGTGGAGGCGTGGCTCGCGACTCAGCGCAGCGCGGTCCAGCCCTAGCCCGGCCGGTACGCGACCAGGAGCCCCGGCCACGGGCTGAAGTACAGCCGTCCCGCGGCCGCGAAGATCGTGTGCTCCGCGATCGCGACGCCGCCTGCGTTGGCGCCGTTGACGGTCGGGGCCGCCGCGTCGGCGGTCATCGACCGCCGCGCGATCTCCCTGCCGCTGGCGGCGTCCCAACCGACCAGGTTGGCGGTGGCGTCCACGGTCCACACGACCCCGTCCGCAGTGCTGACGGACTGGAAGTGAGCCGCGTCTCCGATCGGGGCCGTCCAGCGGATCGCGCCGTCGTCGCGTCCCAGCGAGAACATCGTCCCGGCCTCCGTCATCGTGCTCGCGACGTCGACCGAGTTCCCGTCGAACGCGGCCGAGGCGAAGTTGCACAGGCCGCAGCTCGTACCGACCAGCTGCGTCCAAGCCGGCTTCATCGTGTCCGCGTGCGCGACGTGGTAGACGCCGGACTTCTGAAGGTCGCCCACGAGCTTCTGCCCGTCGCTCGTCGTGAACAGGTTGGCCGACGCGCCGAAGTCCAGGTCGAGCTGTCCGCAGACCGGGTCGTCGAACGGGTTCGTCGTCGCCGGGACGTCGCTCGCGGCACACGCCGGCGTGTGGCTCGCCTCCTGGAGGGCCTCCGAGTACTGATCGACGTTCCCCTTGTACGACGCCACGATCTGGCCGAACGTGGGCCGCTTGCGGTCGAGGTCGACCTTGATGATCGCGTTCGTGTACTCGTGCTCGATCTGCTTGCTGAACGGGTTCCCGGCGCCCCAGTACGCGTACTTGGTCCCCGGGTCGTAGGCGGCCGTGCTCCACAGGCCGCCGCCGGCGTAGCCCCGGGCCTGGTCCGCCGGCGGGATGGTCGGCGTCACCTTGAGTATCGCGCCGTTGCGGACATCCATGATCGCGAAGCCGCCCACCGCGTGCGAGTCGCCCTCCGCCGCCGAGTAGCCGACGGTGACGAGGCCGTTCGCCACGAGCGGGCTCGCGTGCGAGAAGTAGCTGTTCATCCAGACGTTGCCCGGAGCGGTCACCCACGGCTGGCTCTGCCAGGCCGTCTCGCCGGTCGAGCGGTTGAGCGCGATCGCGTACGGACCGCCCTCCTCGTCCACCACCCAGATGATCCAGTTGCCGTAGACGGCGCCCGTCCCGACGATCGCGCCGCCGGAGGCGGGGTGGGGGACGTCCAGCTTGCGCTGCCAGACGAGATGCCCGTCGTCGACGTCGAGCGTGTAGATCCAGCCGTCGGCCGTCGCCGCGTGGACGCAGCCGCCGTAGACGATCGGCGTGGAGGAGAAGCCGCTCTGGTCGTTGTTGTTGAACGCGTCGAACGACCAGGCGGGCTTGAGGTTGCCGACCGCGTCCGGGCCGATGCCCTGCGTGACGGACTGCGTGCGCGTGTTGGCGACGTCATGCCCGTATGATGGCCACTCGCCCCCGTCGCGCGTCTCGTTGCAGGGGCCGGCGGCCGGCTTGGCCGCGGAGGCCTGGCCTGCGAGGAGCGACGCGGCGACGAGCAGCGTCGGCGCGAGTCCGCGGAACGCGATGCGGACGGTTCTCATGTTCCCTTTCCCCCTGTAGAGAAGACCCGCCCTCTCCCGGGTGCGGGCGGTTCGCTGTTGTAGCACGCCACAGCGCTTTCGCGCGCCAGTTGTATCCCCCCACAGGCGCGTGTCCAATCCGGAAATTTCGCCTACTTGAGGAGCTCGGTGAGCCCGAACGGGCGCGCCCCGGTGGTGACCCACGAGCCGCCGTCGAACCACGTCCCGCTGTGCGGCTCGCCGCCGGCGCCCGGGGGCAGCAGGTTGGCCGACAGGAAGCGCGGCACGACGAACTCGAACAGCGGGCCGCCTGCCGACGCGGCGTCGCGGCGCCAGGGCGCGATCAGCGCGTCCGTGAACCGCCGCGGTCGCCGCAGCCGCGCGGCCAGGACGCCAGCATCCGCGCCGTCGCGCATCCCCTCCCCGAGCGCGAGCCCGGCCACGTACCCGCGCAGCCCAGCGAGGGACGGGCGGTCGCCGCGGAAGAAGCTGCGCGCCTGGGCGACGTAGAGGCGGGCGTCGGCCGAGTCCGGCAGGACCTCGGCCGGGGTGGCGATAGCGCCGGTCCTCCCGAGCACCCGCGTGGCGAGCTGGAAGCGCTCGTCCAGCAGCGGGCTGGCGGCGACGATCGGGACCGGGTTGAGCGTCGCGACGGTGGCGCGTCCGGCGATCGCGCCGAGGGCGGGGCCCAGGCGCCGCGGATCGCCGTCGAGCACGGTGGCCCGGTACCGGCGGGGGTCGATCGCCTTCCGCAGCTCGCTCGCGCTCGCGAGCGTCGCCGCGGGCAGTGGGCGCAGCCGCAGCCCCACGCGGGAGAGCACGCTTCGCAGCCCGGCGAGCCGCCGCTCGACCGTGCCCGCCGAGGCACCGGAAGCGGGCGCCTGGAGCGACGCCACGACCCGCGGGGTGGACGGCGGCGCGCCCGGCTCCGTCAGGTACTGCCCGATCGCGGTGCCCTCCACGTACGGGTCCCCGGCGGTGCGCCAGACGTGCCTTCGCGCGACGACCGGCACGGCCGGATCGGCGACGACCGTGGGCAGGTCGCCGCCGGCGCGAACCGCGGCCGCCGCGCCGGCGCCGCACGGAGCC
>DASVQK010000121.1:0-6545 GCA_036389105.1 Thermoleophilaceae bacterium | reverse complement strand
CAGCACGTCGCTCAGCGCCCTCAACGTCGCGCACACGGTCGGCGGCGCCGCCCCCGTGGTCAGCTCGCTGGCGCCGGGCACCGTCGACCCATTCACGATCAACGGCTCCAGCACGTTCCGCGTGCACGTGGAGTTCGGCGGTACGGACGTGGTCTACGAGGGCATCGTGCGCCAGAGCGGGCAGGGCACGGCCGACGCGTCGTGCCTCGCGGTGGGGACGGCGGAGATCACCACCAAGTAGGTCCGCACCGGGACTCCCTCCGGCGGGCGGCGTCGACTCCGGCGCCGTCCGCCGTCCCGGCTACTCGACCGTGACGGTCTTGGCCAGGTTGCGCGGCTGGTCCACGTTGAGCCCGCGCGCCCGCGCCACGCGGTAGGCCAGGAGCTGCAGCGGCACGATCGCCAGGATCGGCTGGAGCAGCCAGTCGGTGCGCGGCACGCGCATGATCTCGTCCGCCGTGGGGTCCACCTCGAGGGAGCCCTCGGTGGCCACCGCGATCACGTGCGCGCCGCGGGCGCGGACCTCGGCCACGTTCGACAGCACCTTGTCCAGCACCGGCGCGTCGGTGGCCACCGCGATCACGGGCGTGCGCTCGGACAGGAGCGCGATCGGGCCATGCTTCATCTCACCGGCCGCGTAAGCGTCGGCCGGGATGTAGGAGATCTCCTTCAGCTTGAGCGCGCCCTCCAGGCAGACCGGCAGCCCCACGTGCCGGCCCAGGTAGAGACAGAAGTCGCAGTCCGTGAACAGCCGCTCCGCGATCTCCTTGGCCTGGGCGTCGGCCCCCTCGACCAGCTCGGCGATCTGGTGCGGCACGGCGCGAAGGCCCTCGACCAGCTCGCGCAGCCGGTCCGGCTCGATCGTGCCGCGCACCTCGGCCAGCTTCAGCCCCAGCATGTACATGCACGCGGCCTGCGCCACGAAGGTCTTCGTGGCCGCCACGCTGATCTCCACCCCCGCGCGGGTGAACAGCACGCCGTCGGCCTCCCGCGTGGCCTGGCTGCCCATCACGTTGGTCAGGGCCAGCACCCGGGCGCCGCGCGAGCGCGCGAGGCGCATGGCGGCCAGCGTGTCGGCGGTCTCGCCGGACTGGGTGATGCCGATCACCAGGTCGTGCTCGTCCACCACCGGGTTGCGGTAGCGGTACTCGGAGGCGATGTCCATCTCCACCGGCACCCGGCCCCACTCCTCGATGGCGTAGCGGCCGACCAGGCCGGCGTGGTACGAGGTGCCGCAGGCCACGACCACGATCCGGCGCAGCTCGCGCAGCTCGTCGTCGGAGATCCCGATGTCGCCCAGCTCCACGCGGCCGTCGATCAGGCGGTCGCCCACCGTCTCGGCCACGGCGTCCGGCTGCTCGTGGATCTCCTTGAGCATGAAGGTCTCGTAGCCGCCCTTCTCGGCGGCCTCGTCGTCCCAGTCCACCTCGGTCACCGCGCGCTCGACCGGCTGCGCGGAGGCGGCATCGAGGAACTCGGCGCCGCCCGGGCGGATGACGACGACCTCGTCGTCGCCCACCAGCTGGGCGCGGCGCGTCTCGCGCAGGAACGCGGGAATGGCGGAGGCCACGAAGTGCTCGCCCTCCCCCACGCCCACCACCAGCGGGCACTCCTTGCGCGCGGCCACGAGCAGCTCGGGCTCGTCGGCGCACATCGCGACGAAGGCGTAGTGGCCGCGCAGGTCGAGGTACGCGCGGCGGACGGCCTCGATCAGGTCGCCCTCGTAGTGCTGGGCGATCAGGTGCGCCACCACCTCGGCGTCGGTCTCGGAGGTGAACGTCGCGCCTGCGGCGGTAAGGCGCTCGCGCAGGCCGGCGTGGTTCTCGACGATCCCGTTCAGCACGATGTGGATCCGGTCGGCGGTGTCGAAGTGCGGGTGCGCGTTGTCCTCGGTCACGCGTCCGTGGGTGGCCCAGCGGGTGTGGCCGATGCCGGTGGTCGGCTCGCGCTCCGCCACGGCCACGGCGGCGGCGCCCGATCTGGCCGCGACTGCCTCGCGCAGGAAGGACAGGTTGCCGACCGAGCGCACGGAGTCGATCCGGTCGCCGTCGAGCAGCGACAGCCCGGCCGAGTCGTAGCCGCGGTACTCGAGGCGCTCGAGCCCCGTGAGCAGCAGCTCCCGGCATGGCCGGTCGCCCACGTATCCAACGATTCCGCACATGCCGTCGTCACCTCCCTGCTTCGCGCTCTCCGCGCGGCCCACCTCCATGTGGACCGCCTTTCAAACCAGAGAGAGCCGCCTGAAAGCGGCCCTCTGCGTGCCCCCGATAGTACCGCCGAAGCCTGGCTTTGGCGACCTGTCGGGCGGCCCGCCCTCAGGCCAGCTCGCGCTCCACGACCTCCACGAGCCGGGCGGCCACGGCGTCGCACTCGTCCCTCTCGGGGGCCTCCACCATCACCCGCACGAGGGGCTCGGTGCCGGACGCCCGCACCAGGACCCGTCCGCGGCCCGACAGGGCCTCGGACTCGCGCTCGACGGCCTCCCAGACGGGCCTGGCGCCGTCGATCGCGTCGCGGTCGGCAACCTTCACGTTCACCAGCCGCTGGGGGAGCTTGACCATCGCGTCGCGGTCGGCCAGGTCGCGGCCGGCGAGCGCCTCCAGGGTGAGCAGGGCGGACGCGATGCCGTCGCCGGACGGCACGAAGCCGGTGTCGATGATGTGCCCCGACTGCTCGCCGCCCAGCGCCCAGCCGCGGGCCAGGAGCTCGGCCAGCACGTGCCGGTCGCCGACCGGCGTCGTGGCCACCTCGAGGCCGGCGCCCTTCATCGCCTGGTGGAAGCCGTAGTTGGTCATCACGGTCACGGCCACGCCGTCGCCTGGCAGCCGGCCGTCGCCGCGCATGTGCAGCGCGGCCAGGGCGATCAGCTCGTCGCCGTCAACCACCGCCCCGTTGCGGTCGGCGGCCAGCACCCGGTCGCCGTCGCCGTCGAAGGCGAACCCGACGTCGAAGCCGCCCTCGCTCATGCGGGCGGCCAGCGCCTCCACGTGCGTCGAGCCCACGCCGTCGTTGATGTTGCGCCCGTCGGGCTCCACGGCGATCGCCTCCACGCTCGCCCCGAGCCGGCGGAAGATCTCCGGCGCGGCGCGGTAGGTCGCGCCGTTGGCGCAGTCCAGCAGCACGCTCGTGCCGGACAGGTCGAGCTTGGCGAAGCGCCCGTGCAGCTCGCGCAGGTAATCGCCGCCGGCCCCGTGCAGCTCGCGCACGCGCCCGTCGGCGGCCTCGCTGTCCTGGGTGTGGACCAGCCGCTCGATCTCGCGCTCCTGCTCGTCGGCCAGCTTGGTGCCGTCGGGGCCGAAGAACTTGATGCCGTTGTCGCAGTAGGGGTTGTGGGAGGCGGATACGACCACGCCCATGTCCAGCTGGAAGCGGCGGACCAGCAGCGCCGCGCCCGGCGTGGGCAGCACGCCGCCGAGCAGGGCGTGGCCCCCGGCGGCGGCGATCCCGGCGGCCAGCGCCGCCTCCAGCATCTCGCCGGACTCGCGCGTGTCGCGCACGATCAGCACCTGGGGCGCCGCGGCCGGCGAGATGGTGGCCGCGGACCGCCCGAGGGCCAGGGCCAGCTCCGCGGTCAGGAACTCGCCGGCCACGCCGCGGACGCCGTCGGTCCCGAACAGCTTGGGCGGGGACCCCCCGGCGGGCGGGGTGTCTGGCGTGCTGGCCATGGGAGGCGTCAGCGCTTGGAGAACTGCGGGCGCTTGCGGGCCTTCTTGAGGCCGGCCTTCTTGCGCTCCTTCGCGCGCGCGTCGCGCGAGAGGAAGCCGCGACGCTTGAGCTCCGCGCGCAGGGCCGGGTCGGCCTCCACGAGGGCGCGGGCCACGCCGTGGCGCAGCGCGCCGGCCTGCGCCGAGATGCCGCCGCCGTGGATCCGGGCGACCACGTCCATGCGCTTGTCGAACCCGGCCGTGGTTAGCGGCTGCCGTGCCGTGGTCTGGAGGGCGGCGCGCGGGAAGTAGTCCTCGAGCGAGCGGCCGTTGATCGAGTAGCTGCCGCTCCCCGGCTTGAGGATCACGCGCGCGACGGAGGTCTTGCGCTTGCCGGTGGCCTGGTAGCGAGCGTCGGCCGCGAGGTCCAGGGCCGTGCGCGGGGCGGCCTCCTCGGCCGGGGCCCGGGCGGCGTCGGCGGTCGCGGCGGGGGCGGTCTCTTCGTCGCCGTCGTCGGGGGCGCCGTAGCGGGCGGCGTACTCGTCGAGCTCGCCCTCGGGGCGCTTCTCCTCGAGCACCAGGTCGGGCTCCAGGTGGGCGCCGGGCACGACCTCGTCCTTCTTCTTGTCGTCCTTCTCGTCGCGCTTCGGGCGCTCGCGGCGCGGCTCCTCGGCGGCGGGCTCGGCCGGCTGTCCGGGCGCGAGCTCCTCGGGGGCTGGCTCCTCGGCGGGCTGATCGGGGGCTGGCTCCTCGGCCGCAGGCTGTCCCTCGGCCGGCTGCCCGGCCGCGGGCTCCTCGGCCACTACCTCCGGCGCGTCCTCGGCGGGCGGCTCCGAGACCTCCTCCTGCGCGTCCTCGACGGTCGCTAGGTCCTCGTCGCCCGCGCTCTCCTCGGCCGCGGCCTCGTCGGCGCCGTCCTCGTCGCCCGCGACGGGCGACTCAGAGGGATCGGCGGACGGGCTGGGCTGGGCGTCCTCGGGCGCGGCCGCCTGGTCGCCGGGGTCGCCGGCGCCCTCGTCCTGCGGCGCGTCGGGGCGCTCGTCGTCGATCATCAGGCGTTGACCTCCATGGGTTGCGGCTGCTGGGCGGCGTGCGGGTGGTCCGGCCCGGCGTAGACCTTGAGCTTGCGCAGCTGGGCGCGGCCGAGGCGGGTGCGCGGCAGCATCCCCTTTACCGCCAGCCGGATGACCTCCTCGGGCCGCCGTTCGAGCATCTCCTCGAGCGTGCGCGACCGGAGCCCGCCCGGGTAGCCGGAGTGGCGGTAGTAGCGCTTCTGCTGGCGCTTGTCGCCCGTCACCGCGATCTTCTCGGCGTTGACGACGATCACGAAGTCACCCACGTCGCAGTGCGGGGTGTACTCGGGCTTGCGCTTGCCCCGCAGGGTGTCGGCGATCTGCGTGGCCAGCCGGCCGAGAGTACGGCCGGCGGCGTCGACCACGAGCCAGTCGCGCTCGCGGTTTGCGGGTGTCGCTACGAAGGTCTTCATGGCGCTGCGAGGCGTCCGAGGTTAGCGGCGGGCCGGCCGGGCCGTCCGCCGCCGCGATGGCTATAGTGCCGCCGCGAAGTTCGAAGCCTGCCGAATCCTACGGCCTCAGGGTCGGGGAACGGGGGAACCAGTGCGGGGGCGAGGACCGCCTCCGTGGGGCGAATCGGGTGGAGCGCGGCTGCTCCACACGCCCGTAGCGCCGCTCTTTCGGCGCGAGCCCGTCAGCTAACCCCGTAGGCCGGAGAAGGAGAGGCATCAGTGCCGCAGGGGACCCTTCACGCGTACAGGTTCAAGGCGATCGCGGCCGGCGGAGCCGCGCTGGCCGCGGGTCTCGCGGGCGCGACGTCCACCGGCGCCACCGACCACCGCGCCGCCAGCGGCGGGGCGGCCTTCGTGGCCAAGCCCAGGATCAAGACCGTGCGCTGCGCCGCCGGCTGCGCGTCCCACGGTCGCGTGCGCAACGGCGGGACCGTGCGCGTCCGGGGCCAGGGCCTGTCGGAGACCACCAAGGTCGTGTTCCTGGGCGGCCGGGGGCGCGCCGACGACGTGGCCGCGCGCGTGACCGCCGCGAGCGACCGGACCCTCGCGGTGAAGGTCCCGTACTCCGCCGCCAGCGGTCCCCTCTCGGCGGTGGCCAACCGCAAGGTGCACTCCAGACCGTCCAAGCCGCTGAGGATCGTCCCGGCGCCGCCGCCGCAGGCCAGCCCGCAGCTCACGCCGGTGCCGGGCCCCGCCGAGCCGGGCGCCCCGCGCCTCGAGACCGCGCTGAGCTCAGGAACGGTGTTCGCCGGCGCGCACGGGGTGAGCTTCTCGTACCGCGTGGTAGACGGCGGCCCCGCATCGATCGGCGTCACGCTCGTACGGGTGGCCGACGGCGCCGTCATCAAGACCTGGACGGCCGAGGCGGTCGGCAACGGCATCGTGCAGACGATCGCCTGGGACGCCGCCGACGGCGCCGACGGTCGCTACGCCTTCCGCCTTGCCGCCCGCGGCCAGTCCGGCGCGGTGGCGCAGAACGCGGCGGTGGGCGACACCACCCGCGACGCGTTCGACCTGCACGGCTACGCCTTCCCGCTCCGCGCGAGGCACAGCTACGGCGACGGCTTCGGCGCCGCGCGCGGCGGCCACTCGCACCAGGGCCAGGACGTGTTCGCCAGGTGCGGCACGCCGATCCTGGCGGCGCGCGGCGGCAAGGTCAAGGACGCGAAGTTCCACTCGGCCGCGGGCAATTACGTGGTGATCGACGGCGCGGGCACCGGCCAGGACTTCTTCTACGCGCACCTTCGGAGCCCGTCGCCGCTCAGCGTGGGCGACCGCGTGGACACGGGCCAGCAGGTCGGCCACGTGGGCGACACCGGCGACGCCTCAGCCTGCCACCTCCACTTCGAGATCTGGAGCTCGCCCGGCTGGTACTC
>DASVQK010000120.1:0-9862 GCA_036389105.1 Thermoleophilaceae bacterium | reverse complement strand
GGACCAGGAGCAGGGCGTCGTCGATCGCGCGCATCTCGTCGAGCGTCACGAGGCCGACCTGCTTCCCCAGGGCGCGCGCGTCCACGGCCCCGGCCATCTCGCACAGGACCAGCGTGGGCTCCTCGTCGATCGTGATCTCGGGATGGAAGCTGGCCGGCGGAGCGGACTGCGAGGTGGGGCACACGACCACCGTCGAGAGCGCGAGCAGGTCGTCCGCCTGGACGATCACCGCGAACCGTCGCCCCTGCTGAACGCGACCCCGTCGCGACGGCAGCTTGATGGCGTGAACGTCACCGCGGACCACGGAGCTGCTCCATCAACGCCGCGACGTCACGCGCCTCGCGCACGTACGCGCGATCGTCCATGAGCGCCCTGGCCTCCGCGGCCAGGCCCGAGCGGGCGCGTTCGCGTTGCGCGGTCTCGGCGATCGCCTGGCGGGCCGCCTCGGCGCGGGTCACGCCGCGGCTTCGCGCGATCTCGTCGAGCGCGCGCAGCCCATCACGACCGAGTCGCAGCGACAGCGGTGAGGGTGTGGACGCCACCGACGGTAACTGTAGTGCAAAACGCACTACATGCACGCCCGCTCGCCGCGGTGCCCCGCGGCTCGCGCGGCGGGTAAAATCCCGCGCCGGGGAGGGCTAACGGCAGGGGGGGACGTGTTCGATCGCATGAAGCTCAGCGGTGTGGCCGTGGGCTTGATCGCGTTCGCGCTGAACGCGACCCCGGGGAGCGCCGACAACACCTCGCTGCCGAGCGTCGGATCCGGCCACCGTCCCGGTCCCGACGCCCTGTACCAGCCGCCGGCCGACGCCCCGCAGCTCCAGAACGCCGCGCCGTGGAAAGCGCCGCCGATCCTCGTGTCGGGCGCGAGCGCCTACCGCGACGGCGAGTTCCTCTACCAGGACTTCCTCTACGACGACCACGGCGCGGCCGGCATCCCCGACGACAACAACCCGATCGGCCCCGACGCGTTCCTGTACTCGCCCGTGGCCGGCACCTTCACGTACCCGACCGACCCGGTGTACGCCAACAACGCCGCCGACCTGGTCGAGCTCCGGGTGCGGCCGCTGGCCGCCGCCACCGCCTTTCGGGTGACGCTCAACAGCCTGAAGGACCCGGGTCGCACGGCCTTCACGATCGCGCTCGGCGACACGGGCGTCGCCCGCCAGTGGCCGCATGGAGCGGGCATCTCCTCGCCGGCCGCCCTGTTCCTGACCGTCCACGGGTCGAGCGCCGAGCTCCTGGACGCGACGACCGGCGCCAAGATGACCCCAGCGCCCACCGCCACGGTCGACCTCGAGCGCCGCCAGATCGACGTGCGCGTACCGCACGCGGCCTGGGACCCCGTCAAGGGGAAGGTGCGGCTGACGATCGGGACCGGGCTCTGGAGCCCGGCCGGCGGCGCCTACCTGGCGCCGGCGGCCGACTCGGCGACGGCCGATACGCCGGGCGGCGGGGGCGCGCCCAGCCAGGCCGCGATCGTCAACGTCGGGCCGCGCTACGACGAGCCCTACCACGACCCAGCCCAGCCACCCAGCATCACGCTGGCCGATTCGGCGGCCGTCGCCGCCGTGGCGGCCAGGATGTGGCGCGAGCGCGCCCAGGCGGACGCGCTGCGGGTGGGCGACGTGAGCCACTTCAGCACGGACGTCGACTTCTCCAAGCTCGCCGCCGGCCGCGACGACGACAGCGGGGTACCCAAGGCGGGCCCGATGGACCGCATCCTGGCCAGCCATCACCAGTTCGGACAGGGCCTGGACCCGTCCAAGGTCTGCTACGACCTCGCCGCCGACTTCCGGGCGGGCGCGAAGTGCGTCGGGCGGCAGGTGGGTCAGCTCCAGCCGTACGCCCTCTACGTGCCCCGCAAGCCGCAGCCGCGGAACGGCTGGGGGATGACCCTGCTGCCGCACTCGCTTTCGGCCAACTACAACCAGTACTCCGACAGCAGGAACCAGTCCGAGCTGGGCGAGCGCGGGGCCGGCTCGCTCGTCCTCACCCCCGGCGGCCGCGGTCCGGACGGGTTCTCCGCGGGCATCGCGGAGGCCGACCTGTTCGAGGCGTGGGCGGACGTGGCCCGCCACTACAGGATCGACCCCGAATGGACCGCCATCACCGGCTACTCGATGGGCGCCTTCAGCACCTACCGGATGCTGGTGCGCTGGCCCGACCTCTTCGCCCGCGGGATGTCGACCGTCGGGGTTCCCGGCAGCGCCGACGACCAGCTCGGGTCGCTCCGCAACACGCCGGTCATGGCGTGGAACGCGGCGGGGGACGAGCTCGTCAACCTGAGCGAGAGCGAGGAGGCGGACCGGAACCTCGCGGCCGCCGGGCTGCGCTTCGTCGCGTGGCTGTTCCCGGCCGCCGACCACCTCACGATCGCCACCAACGACGAGTACGGACCGGCGGCGGACTTCCTGGGCGCGCACCGCGTGGACCGCGACCCGCCGCACGTCACCTACGTCGTCGATCCCGTCGAGGACTCGGCCGTGGCGAAGGCGCAGGCCGACCACGCCTACTGGGTCTCGGGCGCCGCGGTGCGCGACCTCAAGGCCGCGCCGACGGGCACCATCGACGTCCGCTCGCAGGGGTTCGGCACCGGCGATCCGCCGGTGCTCGGCGTGAAGCCCGGGGGCGGGAGCCTGAACGGCGGCAACCACGGCCCGATGCCCTACGTGGAGCGCAGCCAGGACTGGGGCTCGGCGCCCCGCACGCCGGTGCGCGACGCGCTCGAAATCACGGCCAGGAACGTCTCCACCGTGACGATCGACGCTCGCCGGGCGCGAGTGAGCTGCGCCGCGAAGCTCAACGTCAAGAGCGACGGTCCCCTGAAGGTCGTGCTCGGAGGCTGCACGGCCGGGCTGCCCTCGAACTCACGCTGCGTGGACAGGCGCAAGTTCCGCTTCAAGCTCCATCACTACCGCCGCGCGCGCGTGGTCAGGGTGAAGGTGTTCGTGAACGGCAGGCTGAAGCTGGACAGGAGGGGGCGCAACCTGCGGCGCGTCACCATCAAGCGGCTGCCGCGCAAGACCTTCCGCGTGAAGATCGTCTCCACCCAGAGCACCGGCGCCCAGGTGGTGAGCACCCGCAAGTACAGGGGCTGCCGCAAGAGCCGCGCGAAGACGCGCGTTCGAAGGCACGGGCGGGGCGGCCGGCGCTGACCGGCGCCCGTCGCGTCACTCCACCGACTCGAGGGCGCGCTCGAAGCTCGCCACCGTCTGCGGGCCGATCAGCACCCTGGCGATGCGCCCCTCGCGGTCGAGCACGAACGAGTTGGGCAGGCCCGAGAGCCGGTAGTCGTTGCCCACCGTGCCGTCGGGGTCGCGCAGGTTGGGGAACGTCCAGCGATTCCTCCGTATGAACCGGCGCGCGCCGGCGAGGGCGTCGTTCCAGTCGACTCCGACGAGCGTCGCCCGCCCGCGCAGCCGTCGTGAGAGCCGGGCCAGCTCGGGCGCCTCCCTGTCGCACGGCCCGCACCAGCTGGCCCAGAAGTTGACGATCGCTGGCCTGCCGCGCAGGGACGCCAGCGTCGCCCGCGGCGGCGTGAGCACGGCCGGCGGCAGCGCGGGAGCGGCGCGGCGGGCGCGCCTGGCCCCACCGCCGTCCGAGCCGCCGCTCGTGGCCAGCTCGACGGCTACGAGCGCGGCCACCAGCAGCACCGCGATGACCACGGGCAGGCGGCGGCGGCTCATCGCGCGCGCCTACTCGGCGGCGAGCAGCGGCGCGTCGTGCACGATCATCGCCGGCTTGAAGTTGGCCGGGTACAGCGTGGTGATCTTGCCCGACGCCGAGATGCCGTAGATCGGCGAGGAGTGCTCGACCTTGTCGGGGTCCGCCTTGTCGGGCTGGGCCACGATGCCCCAGTTCTTCCACACCCTGCCGAGCTGGGACTTCGAGCCCAGGAGGTAGTCCATCTTCCCCTTCATCCGGTGCGCAGCCACGAACCTGTTCACGGCCGCGGGCCGGTCCCCGCGCGGGTCGGTGGAGACGGCGATCACCTTGACCTTCGACGCCTGGGGCCCGAGCTTGGCGAGGGTGGTGTTGAGGTTGCCCACGATCAGCGGGCAGATGTCCGGGCAGTGGACGTAGATGAAGGTGACGAGGACGGCCTTCCCGCGGTAGCGCGCGATGTCCACGCGCTTTCCGCGCGAGTCGCGCAGGACGAGGGCGGGCGCGGGCTTGGGCGGCGTGGCCACCGCACCCTGGAACCTGCTCGTCCTGCCCTTGCCGACGGCCTTCGCGGCGGGCTCGGAGCCGTCGTCGGACGAGCCGCCGCAGCCCGCGAGGAGCACCAGCGCGGCGAGCAGCGCGAGCGTGGATCGCCTGACCATGCTCTGAGCGTAACGACACGGGGCTACCGTTTCCGGAGTGGCGGACAAGCTCAAGGCCTACCGCTCCAAGCGCGACTTCCAGGCGACGGCCGAGCCCGCGGGCGACGGCCCCGCGGACGGCGCCGGCCCGGCGCGCTTCGTCGTGCAGGAGCACCACGCGCGGCGCCTGCACTGGGACCTGCGGCTCGAGCGCGACGGGGTGCTCAAGTCCTGGGCCATCCCGAACGGGATACCGGAGGACCCTAAGGAGAACCGTAAGGCGGTGCACACCGAGGACCACCCGCTCGAGTACATCGACTTCGAGGGGGAGATCCCGAAGGGCGAGTACGGGGCCGGGACGATGAAGGTCTGGGACACCGGCACCTACGAGTGCGAGAAGTTCCGCGACGACGAGGTGATCGTGACCTTCAGCGGCGAGCGCCTCCGGGGGCGCTACGTCCTGTTCCAGGCCGGCAGCGAGCCGAAGGACTGGATGATCCACCGGATGGACCCGCCCGCCGATCCGGAGCGGGAGCCGATGCCCGAGCGGATCGTGCCGATGCTGGCCAAGCTCGGCGGCCTGCCGCGCGACCAGGCGGCCTACGGCTTCGAGATCAAGTGGGACGGCATCCGCGCGCTGCTGTACTCGGAGCCCGGGCGCACGCGCATCGAGGGCCGGCGGCTGACCGACATCACGGCGCAGTATCCGGAGCTGCGCCCGCTGGGCCGCCAGCTGGGCTCTCGCTCGGCCGTCCTGGACGGCGAGATCGTGGCGTTCGACTCCGACGGCAGGCCCAGCTTCGGCCGCCTCCAGCAGCGCATGCACCTGACCGGCGAGAGCCGCATCAAGCGCCGCGCCAAGGACGTGCCGGCCAGCTACATGATCTTCGACGTGCTGTACCTGGACGGGCGCTCGCTCATGGACCTGCCCTACGAGGAGCGCCGCGCGCGGCTCGAGGAGCTCGAGCTGGAGGGACCGGCCTGGCGCACGCCCGCCTACCACCCGGGCGAGGGCAGCGCGCTCAAGCAGGCCAGCGAGCAGCAGGGGCTCGAGGGCGTGGTGGCCAAGCGCCTGGACAGCCGCTACGAGCCCGGGAGCCGCGGCGGCGCCTGGATCAAGGTGAAGAACAAGCGCCGTCAGGAGCTGGCGATCGGTGGCTGGGTGCCCGGCGAGGGCAAGCGCCAGAGCCGCGTGGGGGCGCTGCTCGTGGGATATCGGGACCCGGACGGCGAGCTTCGCTTCGCCGGGCGCGTCGGCAGCGGCTTCAAGGAGAGGGACCTGGACTACCTGGAGGACCGCCTGGAGCCGCTGCGCCGCAAGACGAGCCCGTTCGCGAGGGGCGGTCCCAAGCCGCCGCGCGAGTCGCTGTTCGTGAAACCGGAGCTGGTGTGCGAGGTCGAGTTCACCGAGTGGACCGACGAGGCGATCCTCCGCCACCCGACCTACAAGGGCATCCGCGACATGGACCCCGACGCCACGCTGGGACCGATGCGCAAGCTCCAGGGCGGCGCCACGGAGATCGAGGTCGACGGGCGCAAGCTGCGGCTGTCGAACCTCGACAAGGTGCTCTACCCCCAGGTCGGCTTCACCAAGGGCCAGGTGATCGACTACTACGCGCGGATCTCCCCGGTGCTGATCCCGCACCTGCACGGCCGCCCGCTGACGATGAAGCGCTACCCCGACGGGGTGGAGGGCCAGTTCTTCTACGAGAAGCAGTGCCCGTCGCACCGCCCCGACTGGGTGCAGACGGCGGCCGTGTGGAGCCGCCACAACGGCCGCAACATCGACTTCTGCCTGGCCAACGACCTGCCGACGCTCGTGTGGGCCGCCAACCTGGCCGACCTCGAGCTGCACACCTCGCTGTCGCTGGCCGACGACATCGAGCGGCCCAGCACGATGGTCTTCGACCTCGACCCCGGCGAGCCGGCCGACATCGTCGACTGCTGCCGGGTGGGTCTGTGGGTGCGCGAGCTGTTCGACGGGCTGGGCATGGAGAGCTTCCCGAAGACGTCCGGCTCGAAGGGACTCCAGGTCTACGTGCCGCTGAACGTCGAGACGACCTACGAGCAGACCAAGCCGTTCGCGCGCGCGGTGGCCGAGCTGCTCGAGAAGCAGCACCCCAAGCAGGTGGTCTCGCGGATGACCAAGAGCATCCGCGGCGGCAAGGTGCTGGTGGACTGGAGCCAGAACGACGAGCACAAGACCACCGTGTGCGTGTACTCGCTGCGGGCGAAGGACCGGCCGACGGTGTCCACCCCGGTGAGCTGGGACGAGGTGGGGCGCTGCCTGCGCGCGCGCGACGCGGCCGTGCTGACCTTCGACGCCGGCCAGGCGCTCGCGCGGGCCGAGGAGCTCGGCGACCTGCACGCGCCGGTGCTGACGCTGCGGCAGGAGCTGCCGTCGCTCTGACCGCCGCCCCGGAGCCGGCCGCCGCGTAAGATCAGGGCTCGCATGAGATTGGGCAGGGGGCGCGGGGACAAGCGCAGCTGGAACCGGAGGCTGGCGGACGAGGAGACGCGCGAGTTCGTCGAGCGCGAGCTCGAGGAGACGCGCGAGGTGTTCCGCACGGCGACGGGCGAGTTCCAGCTCGAGGGCCTGTGCCGCGACGCCTTCGCCGCCGCCTCGACCACCGACCTGCGCTGGCTGCGGTCGCGCGGAATCGGACCCGGGGACTTCTACCGCACGGAGCTCGCGCCGAGCTGGGAGGGGCTCGACCAGGCGGAGCGGGCGGCGCGGATCGAGCGTTTCATAGAGCTCTCGAACATGCTCGGCGGGACGCGGATCGAGGGCGAGCCCTCGGAGCAGTTCCGCGACCTCGTCGCCTCGGTGCACGTCAAGGTCCTGCTGCTGGCGTGGGCCTACGACCGCACCTACGGGTTCATCGACCGCATCTTCAACGGGCCGCTCCAGTACCGCCACCACCGCGTCCGGGCCACCCGGCGCGGCTTCGGCGCCCGCCGCGCCCGTTCCCGCGTAGCCGCCGCGTAGGCTTCCGCACATGGCCGCCTCGGGTCCCGGCGGAGAACCGCTGCTCCCCCGCGTGGAGGGCGGCGGCGCCGACCTCGCACGCCTGCGCCACCTCGAGTCGATCACCGAGGCCGCGCTGGGCCACCTCGACCTCGACGACCTGCTGGACGAGCTCCTCACGCGCCTGCGCGTGATCCTCGGCGTGGACACGGCGGCCGTGCTGCTGCTGGACCCGGAGGCCGGCGAGGTGGTGGCACGCGCTGCAAAGGGACTCGAGGAGGAGGTGGAGGCGGGCGTCCGGATCCCGCTCGGCAAGGGATTCGCCGGTCGCGTCGCCTCCGAACGGCGAGCGATCCACATCGAGGACGTCGCCACCGCCGACATCCTCAACCCGCTGCTGCGCGAGAAGGGCGTGGCCTCGCTGCTCGGCGTACCGCTCGTGGTGGCGGGCGAGGTGCTGGGCACGCTGCACGTGGGGACGCTGACCCCGCGGACCTTCACCCAGGACGACGTGGAGCTCCTCCAGCTGGCGGCTGACCGCATGGCGCTGGCCATCGACCACGCGCGACTGTACGAGGCGGAGCGCGACGCCCGCGCGGCCGCGGAGCGCAGCGCCGAGCAGCTCCACCAGCTCCAGTCGATCACCGACGTGGCGCTCGGGCAGACCCTGGACGACGAGCTGCTGGTGCGCCTCCTGGTCCGGCTTCGCGAAGTGCTGGCCGTGGACACCGCGGCGGTCCTGCTGGTGGACGCCGAGGGTCTGGAGCTGGTGGCGCGGGCGACGGCGGGTCTGGAGGAGGAGGTCGAGGAAGGGGTCAGGATCCCGCTGGGTGAGGGGTTTGCGGGCCGGATCGCGTCGGAGAAGCGGCCGGTCAAGCTCGACGACGTGGTCCACGAGGACGTGGTCAACCCGATCCTGCTGGAGAAGGGAATCCGGTCGCTCCTGGGCGTGCCCCTGCTCGTCGAGGGGCGCGCGATCGGCGTGCTCCACGTCGGCAGCCTGGTGCGGCGCGCGTTCACGCGCGACGAGACGGCTCTGCTCGAGCTGGCGGCCGACCGGATCGCGGGCGCGATCGACCGCGCCAGGAAGCACGGCATCGCGGAGGTCCTGCAACGCAGGCTCCTGCCCGCCCGGCTGCCGGAGCTCGGCGGTCTGTCCATGGCAGCGCGCTACCTGCCCGGGGCGGACGATTCCAGGGTGGGCGGCGACTGGTACGACGTGCTCTCGCTGCCCGAGGACAGGGCGGGTGTGGTCATGGGCGATGTCGTGAGCCGGGGAGTGCGCGCCGCTGCGGCGATGGGGCAGCTGCGCACGGCCCTGCGGGCGTACGCGGTGGAAGGCGACGCGCCGGGCCGGGTGCTGGACCGCCTCGCGCGCCTGATCCGGTCCACCGACGACAGGGAGATGGCGACGGTCGCCTACGCCGTGCTCCATCCCGGCACGGGCGAGCTGAGCTATTCCCTGGCGGGACACCCCCCGCCGCTCGTGATCCCCGCGGACGGCGAGCCGCGCTTCCTCGCGGAGATCCCGTCCAGCCCGGTCGGCGTGGGGCCCGGCGCCCCGCACCGGGAGGCGACGGCGGCGCTCGCCCCGGGCGACGTCCTGCTGCTGTTCACCGACGGCTTGATCGAGCGCCGCGGCGAGTCCATCGACGAGGGCTTCGAGCGCCTGCGTGAGGCCGCCCGGGCCGGGCCGCGCGCGCCGGAGCAGCTGTGCGACCACCTGCTGGCGACGATGGAGACCGGCGCGGACGACGTGGCCCTGCTGGCGATCGCGCTCACGGGCACGGAGGGCGAGGCGCTGCGCCTGCGCGTGGCCGCCGTCCCCGAGTCGCTGGCCGGGATGCGCCGCTCGCTGCGCGACTGGCTCTCCGCGTGCGGGGCCCGCGACGAGGACGCCTACGACGTGCTCGTGGCGGCCGGCGAGGCCGCCTCCAACGCGGTGGAGCACGCCTACGGGCCCGGTGACGCGGAGTTCGAGGTGACGGCCGAGGCATTCGGCGGCGACCTCTCGCTGACCATCCGCGACAGCGGCAGCTGGCGCCCGGCCCGCGGGCAGAACCGCGGCCGCGGGATCGACCTCATGCGCGTGCTGATGGACGACGTGGACGTCGATCACGCCGACCACGGGACCACCGTCCGCATGCGTCGGGCGCTCCGGCGGGGAGAATGACCGTATGAGCGTTGCGGAGTGGCTCGAGACGAGGATCGAAGGCGACGTGCTGGTCGCGAGGCTGAGCGGCGAGATCGACCTGGCCAACGCGGGGCCGATCGGCAGTGAGATCTCGCGCGGGGTGGGCAACGACCTGGCGGGAGTGGTGCTCGACCTGAGCACCACGAGCTACCTCGACAGCTCGGGCGTCCACCTCGTGTTCGACCTGGCCGAGCGGCTCGCCTCGCGCCAGCAGTGCCTTGCCCTCGTGCTGCCCGAGGGCGCGCGCGTGCGCCGCGTGCTGGAGCTGGTCAACGTCTCCGCGGTGGCGCCGGTCGTCCCCGTCCTGGACGAGGCGCTGACGCGAGTCCGCGGGGGCGGGGGCAGGTGACGCGGCGCCACGCCGGCCGGCGCGCGCTGGTCACGGGCGGCGCC
>DASVQK010000119.1:0-11658 GCA_036389105.1 Thermoleophilaceae bacterium | reverse complement strand
CGATCGAGTGGCCGATCAGGAAGTCGGGCCTGAGGCCGAAGGACTCCAGGAGCCTGAACAGCGCGACCTCGATCGCGAACAGCGCGCTCTGGGTGTTCTCGGTCCGTGCGAGCTCCTCCTCATTGCCCGCGAACGTCAGCTCCTTGAGGCCGTCGCCGAGCTCGCCGCAGACGGCGTCGAACGCCTCGGCGAAGGCCGGGTACGCGTCGTAGAGCTCGCGCCCCATCCCGATCCGCTGCGCGCCCTGGCCGGTGAACATGAACGCCGTCTTGCCCCTGCTCACCGCGCCCTCGATCACTCCCGGGCCCGACTCGCCGCGGGCGATCGCCTCGACGCCGGCCAGGAGCGCGTCGCGGTCCGTGCCCACCACGGCCGCCCGGCGCTCCAGGCGCGCGCGCCCGGTCCCGAGCGTGAATGCCACGTCGAGCGGCGCGAGGTCCGCATGCTCCGCCAGATGGGCGCGCAGCCGCTCAGCCTGCTCCCGCAGCGCGGCGTCGGTCTTGGCCGACACGAGCCACGGCACCGCCGGGTTTTGGTCCGCGCTGTCCTGCCCAGTGGTTGCTATGGACCCCTTGGGCAGGACAGCGCCGTCGGCGGGGGGCTCCTCGAGGATCACGTGGGCGTTGGTGCCGCTGATCCCGAACGAGGACACCCCGGCCCGGCGCGGGCGGTCGCCCGCCGGCCACGGCTCGGGCTCCACGAGCAGGCGCACGTCGCCGGCGGACCAGTTCACGTGCGGCGTGGGCTCGTCCACGTGCAGCGTCCGCGGCAGCAGGCCGTGGCGCATCGCCATCACCATCTTGATCACGCCCGCCACCCCGGCGCCGGCCAGCGTGTGGCCCATGTTCGACTTGATCGATCCCAGTCGCAGCGGTCCGTCGTCCCGTTCGCGTCCGTAGGTGGCCAGCAGCGCCTGCGCCTCGATCGGGTCGCCCAGCGTCGTGCCCGTGCCGTGCGCCTCCACGGCGTCCACGTCGCCCGGCCGGAGGCCGGCGACCGCGAGCGCCTGCCGGATCACGCGTTCCTGCGACGGTCCGTTGGGCGCGGTCAGCCCGTTGCTCGCGCCGTCCTGGTTGGTGGCGCTTCCGCGCACCACCGCCAGCACGCGGTGACCGCGGCGCCGCGCCTCCGACAGGCGCTCGAGCACGAGGAAGCCGGCGCCCTCGGACCAGCCGGTGCCGTCCGCGCTGGCGGCGAACGACTTGCAGCGTCCGTCGGGCGCCAGGCCGCGCTGACGGCTGAACTCGATGAACTCCTCGGGCGTGGCCATCACCGTCACGCCGCCGGCCAGCGCCAGCGAGCACTCGCCCTGCTGGAGCGCCTGGCACGCGAAGTGCAGGGCAACGAGCGACGAGGAGCAGGCGGTGTCCACCGAGACGGCCGGCCCCTCGAGGCCGAGCGCGTAGGCCACCCGACCGGACACGACGCTGCCCGCCACGCCGGTGGTGCGGTAGCCCTCCACGTCGTCCGTCCCGGCGCCGCTCGCCACGGGCCGGTAGTCCTGCTTCATCAGCCCGGCGAACACGCCGGTCTGGGTGCCGCGCAGCGTGGCCGGGTCGATCCCGGCGTGCTCGAACGCCTCCCACGCACCCTCGAGCGCCAGGCGCTGCTGCGGGTCCATCGCGAGCGCCTCGCGCGGGCTGATGCCGAAGAACTCCGCGTCGAACTCGGCGGCGTCGTAGACGAAGCCGCCCTCGCGCGCGTACGAGGTGCCGTGGTGGGCGGGGTCCGGGTCGTACAGGCGGTCGAGGTCCCAGCCGCGGTCCTCGGGGAAACCGGAGATGGCGTCGGTGCCCGACTCGACCAGCTCCCAGAGCTCGTCCGGGGAGCGGACGCCGCCCGGATAGCGGCAGCTCATCCCGACGATCGCGATCGGCTCGTCGGTCCGTGCCGCGAGCCGCGTCGCGCCGGGCGCCGCCCGCTCGGCCCCCTCCTCCTCGGCCAGCAGGAACTCGGCCACCGCCTCCGGCGTCGGGTGGTCGTACACGAGCGACGCGGGGAGGAACAGCCCCGTCGCCTCGCTCAGGCGGTTGCGCAGCGTGACCGCCGCAAGAGAGTCGAAGCCCAGCCCCTTGAAGGCGCGGTCGGGCTCCACCGCCTCGGGGTCGGAGTGCCCGAGCACCACCTCCGCCGCGTTGCCGCGCACCAGGTCGAGCAGCGCCGCGCGCCGCTCCGCCGCCGGCACGTCGCCCGGCCCACCGCGAGCCCCTGCCCGCGCCGCGGCGGCCGGATCCTTCGCGCCGTCCGCCGGCGCCCCCTCCGACAGCCCCGCGATCAGGTCGCCGCGGCGGATCTTCCCGGTCAGCGTGCGCGGGATCTCCTCGACGCGCACGAACCGCGTCGGCAACTTGAACGGCGAGAGCAGGTCCGCGAGCTCCGACCGCAGCGCGCCGTCGGTGACCGCGCTCGACTCCTCGAAGCGCACGAACGCCACGATCTGGGTCCCGTCCGCGGCCGCGACGCCGGCCACGGCACAGTCCTCCACGCCCTCGCACGCGCGGAGGGCGTCCTCCACCTCGGTCGGGTCGACCTTCTTGCCGGCGACGTTGATCCGCTGGTCGGCCCGGCCGGTGATGTGCAGGTTGCCGTCCTCGTCGAGGTGGCCGACGTCGCCGGTGTCGCGCCAGCCGTCCGGGTCCGGCTCCTCGCCGATGATCCGGTAGGCGTGCGCGGGCTCGCGCCGCCTGGTGAAGACGCGGCCGTCCTCGCCGATCCGAACCTCGACGTCGGGCAGCGGCCGTCCGACGCCCTCGTCTCCGGTCCCCTCCGCCAGCGTGATCTGCCCGCCCTCGGTGAGCCCGTAGTGCGCCAACAGCTTCACCCCGGTCACCTCGTGCCAGCCGGTCACGAGGTCCGGCGGCACCGGCTCGCCCGCGGCGATGCACCCGCGCACGCGCCATGACCTCACCGCGTCCGGCTCGCGCCCCAGGTCCTCCAGGTAGCGGCGGAACAGGAACGGCACCGACAGCACCCACGTCACGTCGCCGGCCACCGCGCGCCGGCCGAACTCGCCGGGGCCGAGCATGCCGCCCGTGAGCAGCACGGTGGCGCCGCTCAGCAGCGCGCCGAGCACACCGGCGCCGAAGCCGTAC
Source organism: Thermoleophilaceae bacterium (assembly GCA_036389105.1). Taxonomy (GTDB): domain Bacteria; phylum Actinomycetota; class Thermoleophilia; order Solirubrobacterales; family Thermoleophilaceae; genus AC-37. The sequence goes on along the minus strand of DASVQK010000119.1, from coordinate 8,566 downwards.
AGGTGTGCGAGCGGCGTTGTGACCCAGACGACGTCCGTCTCCTCGTAGCCCGCCGCGCGGGCGAACGAGCGCGCGTTCAGGATCAGGCTCTCCCAGTCGAGCTCGACCACCTTGGGCAGTCCGCTCGAGCCGGACGTGCAGAGCCCGATCATCGGCTCCGGCGGGTCGCCCGGGCCGCGGTCGCGGGCCTCGACGAAGACCGACCGCGCGCGCTCGACCTCCCACTCCGTGGAGCGTGCGTCCAGCAGCAGCGAGCTGTGGCCGGCGAAGCCCTCGGCGAGGATCAGCTCGACGTCGGCGATGCTCCCCGCGATCCGGAGCGCGTCCCGCTCACCCCCCGCATTGGGGGGGTGGTTCGGAAGGGCCTCGGCCAGCTCACCGTATGTGCGGTGAGTCGCCCCGTCCGACAGCGCGACACGGTCGGGATCGTGCCGCGCGACGCCATCGATCGCCGCTCGAAGCAGGTCTAGCGGATCGCGCTCCGCCAACTACCCCGGCCCGGTCCGACCTGCGCGCGAAGACTCCCCCCGAAGCGCGCTCACAAGCCCGTTAGGTAGGCCGACGGATTGACCGCTGGCAGTGTGATCCCCCATTAGGAGGGTTGTATCAGGCGCCAAGGGGCCGGCGCGCCAAACTGGCGCGCCGAGGCCACCGAAGCGGGGGGCCGATTGGCCCAAAGGACCCCCGACTACGAGTCTGAGTTGCTCATGCCCGCCAGATGGTGCGTGTCGGACGTGAGCTCGAGCGCGAACGACTCCGCGATCAGCAGGGCCGCGTGACCGGCGGTCATGACCCGGTAGACCCGGGTCAGCACGGTCGGAGTCGGCACGATCGGCGCCCACTCCGGCGCCCTGCCCAGCCCGAACCAGAGCAGCTCCCGCCAGCTCTCGAGCAGCACCTGCTGCAACGCCTCGCCGATCCCCTCCGAGCTGTGCGCGAGCGTGCCGAGGAAGTCGCCGGGCAGCCGCTCGGGAACGATGAACGACTCGGCGCACACCGAGTGCGTCGACGAGTCGCCGACGGTCATCACCACCCGGCGCCGGACGGACTCCGTCCCGGGCTCTATCTCCAGGCAGCGCGCGGACCGCCCTGGCGTGGGAGCCATCGACTGGCTGACCACCTCGACCGTGACGCGCTCCAGCGTGTGCACCTCGAGCGCGCGGGTGACCGTGCCGTCGGTCACGAGCAGGCTCCTGACGAACGGATCGAGGACGGCCACCTCCACGTCGGCCAAGTCCTCGGGCCGGTCGTCCTGCATCACGAAGATGCGGTGCGCCAGGTCGCGGGCCGCGGCCACGTCGCCCCGGCTCGGTGGCTTGCGCGATTCGTGCGGCGCGTCCAGCATCGAGTCCGGCGCGATGCTACAGCCAGACGGTCGGTCCCACCCCCGCATCCGGGGGGGTGGCATGGATTCGACCCGCTACGCCGAGACGACCACCGCGGCCGCCACCACGCCGTCCTCGACCGCCCAGCGGCCGCGGAACTCCGTCAGCCGCTCGCCGCCCACCAGCGGGCCCTCCACGAGCAGCCGCGCGCGGAACGTCGCGTCGCGGGGGTCGATCGACAGCTCGACGTCCTCGAAGCCCAGCCACCTGCGGGCCAGGGGGAACCAGGCCTTGTAGATCGACTCCTTGGCGCTGAACAGGAGCTTGTCGAAGCAGACGTCGGCGCCGTGGCCGGCCAGCCGCCGCCGCTCCTGTGGAGAGGACACGGACTCGAGCACCCCGTCCGGGAGCGGCACGTGCACCTCGGCGTCGATCCCCACGGACGCGATGTCGCCGGCCATCGCCGCCGCGCAGGCGCGGAAGCCGTCGCAGTGAGTGATGCTGCCCACCACGCCGTCGGGCCACAGCGGCTCGCCCTTCTCGCCGCTGGCGATCGGAACGGGGCCGACGCCGAGCCGCTCGAGCGCGCGGCGCGCACACGCGCGGCCGGTCACGAACTCCCGCCGCCGCTTCTCCACGGCGTTGCCCACCGACGCCACCTCCTCCGGGAACAGCTCCACCTCGAGCAGGTCGCTCCTGGTCTCCACGGTCACGACGCTCGCGGGTACCAGGACCTCGATCACGCGGCGCCCTCCTCGGGGAGGATGCGACGGAGCGTCGGCTGCCGGCTCCGCCGCGCCCACTGGCGCGGGTAGCCCAGCGACACCTCGTGGAAGCGCACGCCGTCGTGCTCGGTCGTGCGCGGGATATGCAGGTGGCCGTACACCACCGCCGCCGCGCGATAGCGCGTGTGCCAGTCGGCCGTGGCGACGGTCCCGCACCACTGGGCGAACTCCGGGTACATCAGCGGCGCGGTCAGCTCGCGCAGCAGGGGGAAGTGGTTGACGAGCACGGACGGCGTGTCGCCGGCCTCCTCGTCCAGCCGCGCGCGCGTAATCCTCAGGCGCTCCGCGCACCAGTCCTCGATCGACCCGTGCGGCTCCGGATGCAACAGGAACTCGTCGGTGCAGACGATGCCCGCCTCCTCCGCGCGCGCCAGCGACTCGGCCTTCGTCGACCCCACGTTCACGCCGAAGCTGTAGTCGTAGAGCGTGAACAGGGGCGCCACCACCGCTGGGCCGCCCGCGCCGTTCCACACCGGGAACGGGTCCTCCGGCGTGGCGATGCCGTGCTCGCGGCAGTAGCTCACGATGTGCTGGTAGCGGGCGTCGCCGCGCAGCTCCACGGGGTCGTCCGAGCGCGTCCACAGCTCGTGGTTGCCCGGCACCCAGACGACCTTCGCGAACATCCGCGCCAGGTGGTCCAGGCCCCACTCCACGTCGGCCATCACCTCGCCCACGTCGCCGCACAGGATCAGCCAGTCGCCGTCGTCGCCGGGCCGCAGACCCTCGGTGAACCGCCGGTTCTCCGGCACCTCGACGTGCAGGTCGGCGATGGCGAGCAGGCGCGGCGGCATCAGCGGACCCAACCAGACGCGTCAAGGCCGTGCGCGCTTCGTGCGCCCCGCGCGCCCCGCGTCAGCGTGCCTCGAGCACGCGGACGCGCGCCACCGCCGGCCGGTAGCCGGCGCGCAGCGCCCGCACCTTGGCGCGCCGCGGGCCCGCGAACCGGTGCGCCAGCCGCGCACGACCGCGGGCGTCGGACCGGGCGCGCCGGCGGCCCAGCCGCACGCTGACGCCCGCGACGGCGCGCCCGGCGCTGGTCACGCGCACGCGCAGGCGCGACAGGCGGCGCGCCCGGACGGTGCGCGGGCGAACGGACAGCTCCAGCCGCGGCAGCCCGGCCGGTGGCGCAACGCCGGGAGGGGGCGGCTCAGGCCGGTCCGTGGCGCGCGGGATCTCGATCACGCGGCCCGAGAAGGTGACCACGTAGAGGTTGCGGGGATCGAATCCGCCCCCGCCGCCGAACGCGGCGGCGCTGGGCAGGCCCAGCCCGCGCGCCAGCGCGCAGGCCTTGGCGTCGGTGCCCACCCGCCACACCTCCCCGCCGCCGTTCGCGGCCACGTACAGCCGGTCGGCGGCGTCGCGCGTCATGCCGTCGAGGCCGGCGGGCGTGTCCTCCGGCGGGGCGGTGAAGTAGGTCGTCACCTTGGTCGGGTCGGCCAGCTCCACGCGGGCGATCTTGGCCGGCGTGAACGTCTGGGCCACGAACAGGTGGTGGCCCCGCGTGTCGATCGCGAGCCCGTTCGCCGAGTCGACGTCCACCCAGTGGCGCTGGACGCTGCCGTCGGGCCGGACGCGGACGATCTCGTTCGAGATGTCGTTCGACGTGTAGAGCGAGCCGTCGGCGGCCCTCACCACGCCGTTCGCCTGGTCGAGCCCCTTGACGAACACCTGCTTCGCGCCGGTCTCGGGGTTGACGCGGAACATGCCCGCTCCCCCGCTGCCGGGCACGCCCGAGGTCGCACCGCCCGCGAACCCGGCCACCAGCGCGCCGCTGGGCTCGAACACGAGGCCGCCGGGCCGCGCCATGTCCTCGGCCAGCACGCGCGGTTGCTGACCCGGTCCGTCGAGGCGCAGCAGCCGGTTGTCGGACAGGTCGGTGTAGAACAGGCGCCCGCGCGCGTCCCCGACGATCGACTCGAGCCGGCCCTGCCCCGTCAGCAGGTCCTTCGCCGGCTGCACGGACGGGCAGTCCGGCACCGCGGCGGCGGGCGCGGCCGCGGTCAGCGCGACGGCGGCGGCGAGCGGGATCGCGAAGCGCGCGCGGCGCAGAACGGCTCGCGCGCGGCCGGTCACTCGCTTGCCCCCCACATCGCCGCACCAGGATGACGGCGCCCGCCGTGGCGTGCGCCGTGTCTAGGGTGGCCCGGATGCCCGCCCGGTGGGGCGAGGTGACGCTCGAGCCCCTGGGCAGGATTACGCGGGGGGACGCGGCCGCGCTCGACGCCGACGCGCGCGACGCGATCCGCTACCTGGACGGCCGCTAGCGGCGGCCGCGCCCTCTCCGCCTACGCGGCAGCGGCCTCGGGGTCCGGCCGCACGAGCACCGTGTCGGCCACCGGGATGATCTCGTCGACCGGCAGGTCGGCCTTCGAGGCGTGCTCCCGAATCGCCTCGGGACTGCTCGCCTGGTAGACGCAGACCGTGCCGACCGTGCCGCCGCCCTCCTCGAGGACGTAGCTGCGGATCCACCGAATGTCGTCCGACATCTCCTCGTCGCCGACCTTCGTGGAGCGTTCGGCGGCGGCTTGCAGGTCCTCCGGCGACCGCCAGCCGCTCCGCCGCAGAATCACGTAGGTATCCATCGCGCACCTCCCGTTCTTGGAACCGAGCGCGCTGGATCCTACGCTTCGTGCGGGTCCGTGACGGCTGGCAGTCTGGTGAGCTTGCCGCCCGGCGCCCGCAGCCCGTCCAGAGCGATGCCGATGTAACGGTCAGGGTTCGAGTGCGGCGTGCGAAAGGTCCCGGCCAGCGCGCACATGATCATCGGCACGTCGCGCGGGTCGGCGTCCTTGCGCACCACCCCCGCCGCCTGCCCGCGCTCGAGGAGCTGGGCCACCAGGCCGAGGATCCCGACGCTCTCGGCGGCCCGGCTCATCGTGTCGGGCCGGGAAGTCAGTACCTCGGACAGCGCCCGGTCCTCGCTCTGGATCCGGGCGGACGCGCGCATGAACCGCTCGAAGGAGTCCCAGGGATCGCCCTGGGCGAGCGCCTCGCGGGCCAGCTGGCTGAGGCGCTCGAACCGCTCCATGGCGAGCGCCTCGACCAGGTCCTCCTTGGTGCTGAAGTGGCGGTAGACGGTCCCGACCCCAACGCCCGCGGCGCGCGCGATCTCCTCCATCTGGGTGTCGAGCCCGTCGCGGGCCATGCACGTCTTCGCGGCCTGGATGACCCGTTCCCGGTTGCGGCGCGCGTCAACGCGCTGGACGCGCTCCACGACCGCCGCGGCTGGGTGGTGCGGCGTGGTGTCGGTGCTCGAAGGCATATGAGGAATCCGGCGGTATGGGGCTGAAACGGAATACTAATTCCGCTATTATCCGGAACCGGAGTTCAGCTTCCGATTATAGACCGCCCGCGCGACCGAAGAACGGAGGAACGATGACCGACAGAGAATCCGCCCGCGACCGCCGCTGGATCGCTCTCATCCTCCTGTGCGTGGCGCAGTTCATGGTCGTGCTCGACGCGTCGATCGTCAACGTCGCGCTGCCCACGATCGGCGACGCGCTCGACTTCACGGAGAGCAACCTCCCGTGGGTCGTGAGCGCATACGTGCTCACGTTCGGCGGCTTCCTCCTCCTCGGAGGGCGCATGGCCGACCTGCTCGGCCGCCGGCGCGTGTTCATGACCGGGCTGCTGCTGTTCGCCGCGGCCTCGCTGGCCGGTGGGCTGGCCACCACGTCCGGGCAGGTGATCGCCGCGCGCGCCGTGCAGGGCCTGGGGGCGGCGCTGCTCTCCCCCGCGGCTCTGTCGATCGTGACCACGACGTTCCGCGACGGCGCGGAGCGCAACAGGGCGCTCGGCGTCTGGGGCGCCGTTGCCGGCAGCGGCGGAGCGGCGGGAGTGCTGCTGGGCGGGGTGCTCACCGACGGCCTGGGCTGGGAGTGGGTGCTGTGGGTGAACGTCCCGATCGGCGTGCTCGCGGCCGTGGTCGCGCCGACCCTGATCGCGGAGACCCGCTCGGAGAGCGGGACCCGCAAGTTCGACTTCGCGGGCGCGGTCAGCGTCACGGCCGGCCTCTCGATCCTCGTCTACGCCTTGGTGGACGCGAACAACGCCGGCTGGGGGTCGGCGCGCACGATCTCGCTCCTGGCGGCCGCCGTCGCGCTGATCGCCGCGTTCGTGGCGATCGAGCACCGCTCCACCGCCCCGCTCGTCCCGTTCCGGATCTTCCGGCTGCGCACGCTCACGGGGGCCAACGTCGTCGGCCTCCTGGTCGGCGCCTCGCTGTTCTCGATGTTCTTCTTCATCTCCCTGTACATGCAGCAGGTGCTGGACTACAGCCCGATCAGAGCCGGGCTCTCCTACCTGCCGCTGGCGCTGGCGATCATCGTCTCGGCGGGGATCGCGTCGCAGCTCGTGACGAGAATCGGCTTCAAGCAAGTCCTGGCGGCGGGCATGGCCTTCATCGCGGCCGGACTCATCTGGTTCTCGCGCATCTCCGTGGACGGCAGCTTCGCGTCCGACATCCTCGGGCCGTCGCTCCTCGCGGCGATCGGGTTGGGGTTCGCCTTCGTGCCCACCACGATCGCGGCGGTGTCCGGCGTCGCGGACCGCGAGGCGGGGCTTGCGAGCGGCCTGATCAACACCTCGCAGCAGATCGGCGGCGCGCTGGGACTGGCGATCCTGTCGGCCATCTCCACTTCGGTCACCGGCGCCTCGCGCGATCCCGCCGTCCTGACCGACGGCTTCCACGACGCGTTCCTGGCCGGTTCGACCTTCGCGGTTCTGGGCCTGGTGGCCACGCTGGTGCTCATCCGCAGCCGCGACAGCAGGGCGCACGTGGAGCTGGGCAGCGGCCCGGCGCCGGCGGAGCAGCCGGCCTCGGGATAGCGGCCGGCGACAGAACCTAGGCGGCTCGCGCCGCCTCCGCCACCTCCGCCACCTCCGCCGACGCGCCGCGGTGGCGCGCGTACATCGTGCGCGCGAAGTCGAGGATGCCGGCCTCCTGGAGCGCCGCGCGCACGGGCGCGACCAGCGGATGGCCGCGCTGGGGCTGCGGGTACGGGAACTGCTCGGGGGCGACCACCGGCGACGCGAGCGCGGACAGCGTCAGGTCGGCGACGGTGAACCGGTCCCCCACCAGGTAGCCGCTGGGCTGGAGCTCGGCCCGGACGCGCGCGCCCGCCGCGCGCAGCTTCTCGTATGCCCGCTCCACGCCCTGCTCGTCGAGGCCGAAGTCGGCGATCACGCGCCGCCTGAGCGCGGGGAAGGTGACGCGCCCGACCAGCCGTCGAGGGATCGACAGGTCGGGCGCGAACGTCTCCCTGAGGAGATCTGGGTCCTCGAGGAGCCTGTGGAGCAGCAGCATGCGCGTGTAGGGCCCGAGCTGCTCGTCGAAGAAGTCCTCCAGCTCGAGCGCGCGGCGCCGGTCGGCCGGATCGGAGGGGTAGAGCGGTGGGTTGGGCCGCATGCGCTCGAGCGCCTCGATGATCCGCGTCGAGTCGCCGATCGCCTCACCGTCGACCACGAGCACGGGGAAGGTCGTGCCGCCGGTGAGCTTGCGCGCGATCCGCCGGTGCGTGCCCGGGTCGACCGCGCGGCGAACGTGGGGGACGCTCTTGAAGTCGAGCGCCCAGCGCGCCTTCTCGTTGAAGTTGGACACCTTGAGGTGCCAGAGGACGGGTGTGGGGTCCGCGTTCATGGTCCGGTGTATATTGAACCATACGGTTCAGTTTTACGAGGAGGCGGGCTCATGGCGGACGATCGGCAGCGTGGCATCACCCGGCGAAGCTTCACAGGTGGCGCGGCCGCGGGCGCCCTGGGAGCCGTGCTCCCCGCGGGTTTGGCGCCGCCCGGCGCCGCCGCGGCGAGGACAGCGCCGCGCCGGAAGCGCCGTAAGGCCGACGTGGTGGTGGTGGGCGCGGGCCTGGCGGGACTCACCGCGGCGCGGGAGATCGTGAAGAGCGGAAGATCGGTCGTCGTGCTCGAGGCGCGCGGGCGCGTCGGCGGGCGGATGAAGAACTGGCACTGCGGGACCGGCAAGGCGTGCGACTGCGGTCAGCTCGTGGCGCAGCCCTTCACGCATCTGCGCGCGCTGGCCAAGGAGCTCGGCGTGGGCCTCTATCCGCAGCACCTGGAGGGAAACGACCTCGCCTTTCGCAACGGCCAGCGCGTCCTCACGCCGGCGTCCGGCCCCGGCCGCACCCGGGACGTCTTCGACGTCATCGCACCCGACGCCACCGCCGCCTTCGCCCGCCTGAACGCGATGGCCAGGAACGTGCCGCCGGACGCTCCATGGGAGGCGCCCGGCGCCGCGGACCTCGACGGCCAGACCGTCGAGACCTGGAAGAACCAGAACATCGCGTCCGACAACGGCCGCTTCCTGGTCGACCTCCTGATCTGGCTCGGCGCGGCGGCGGAGACGGGCGAGGTCTCGCTGCTCCACTGGCTCGCGTACCTCGCTCAGGCCGGGGACGAGGGCGACCCCGGGGACACCGGGCGGATCCTCGACTTCGTGCT
>DASVQK010000118.1:0-8828 GCA_036389105.1 Thermoleophilaceae bacterium | reverse complement strand
CGTGACCCGCGAACTGGAGGCCGTCGGTTACCTGACGGACACGGCGACGGCCACGACCGTCTACCTGGCCGCGACGCTCGAGCGGCCACTGCTGGTCGAGGGGCCGGCCGGGGTGGGCAAGACCGAGCTCGCGAAGTCGCTTGCCAAGGCCACCGAGCGCAAGCTGATCCGGCTCCAGTGCTACGAGGGCCTCGACGAGGCCAAGGCGATGTACGAGTGGAACTACCGCAAGCAGCTGCTGCGGATCCAGGCGGAGGCCGCCGACACCGGCTGGGAGGCCGTGCAGGAGGACATCTTCGGCTCCGAGTTCCTGCTCACGCGCCCGCTGCTCCAGGCCATCTCCGAGACCGCCCCCGTCGTGCTCCTGATCGACGAGATCGACAAGACCGACCAGGAGTTCGAGGCGATGCTGCTCGAGGTGCTGTCGGACTTCCAGATCTCGATCCCCGAGCTGGGCGTGATCGAGGCGTCGAGCCGGCCGCTGGTGCTGCTCACCTCGAACAACTCGCGCGAGCTGACCGAGGCGCTCAAGCGCCGCTGCCTCTACCTCTGGCTCGACTACCCGGACGTCGAGCGCGAGCTCGAGATCGTCCGCCTGCACGCCCCGGAGCTGTCGGAGACGATGGCCCGCAAGCTGGTCGAGGTCATCCACATGGTGCGCGGGCTGGACCTGAAGAAGCCGCCGTCGATCGCGGAATCGATCGACTGGGCGCGCGCGCTGCTGATGCTCGGAGCCGACGACATCGACAGCTCCGTCTTCGAGCGCACGATGAGCATCATCGTGAAGCACCGCACCGACCTGGACGTGGTAGCCGAGCGCGTCGGGGTGAAGCTGAGCGATGGCGTCCTCGGGAAGCTCGGCACCGGCTAACGGCGGCGGCGGGGGCTCAGGCCCCGGCCAGGGCCGGCCGCGCGCCGCGGGCCGCGCGATCTACGGCGGCCTGCCGGACCCGGGCCCTCCGGGCTTCGCGCCGCGAGTGCTCGAGCTGGCCGACGAGCTGCGCCGCGAGGGCCTGGGCGTGGGCACCTCGGAGCTGCTCGACGCGTTCGCGGCCCTGCACGAGCTGTCTTGGACGAGCCAGGAGGACTTCCGCGAGGCGCTGGCCGCGACGCTCGCCAAGTCGCAGGAGGACCGGCGCGTGTTCGAGATCGTGTTCGACCGCTTCTTCTTCCGCGCCGTGGAGCGCGAGGCCGTGGAGCGCGGGCTGCGCGAGGAGCGCTACGAGGGCGGCGACCGCCTGGACTTCGACGAGCTCCGCGAGCGAATCCGCGACGCGGTGCGCGCCGGCCAGGACGGCGAGATGCGCGACATGGCGCGCCTGGCGATCGCCGCCTTCGGCCGCCAGGGCGAGGGGTCCGGCGTGATCGGGGTGGACGTGCAGCGCATCCGCCGCGCGCTCGAGCTGAAGGGCGAGGTGGGAGCGCGCGACCTCCCCGATCCCGACAGCGTTCCGCAGGACAACCTGCGCGAGTTCGAGCGCCACCTGCGCCGCGAGCTCGAGCGCGCGCTGATCGAGCGCACCCAGTCGCTGCCGCCGTCCAAGCCGCTGCGCGAGTTCGACCGCGCGCTGCCCAGCGGCCCGCTCCAGGACCTGGCCGCCGTGCACCGGGTGGTGGCGCAGCTCAAGCGCCGGCTGGCGACGCACGGCCACGAGCTGCGCGGCCGCCGGCGCTCGGCGGTCGTCGATGTCCGCCGCACCATGCGCGCGTCGCTCGAGACCGGCGGCGTGCCGCTGCGCCTGCGCTACCGCTCCAAGCGGCCGCGGCGGCCGGAGCTGTACGTGCTCTGCGACGTCTCGACCAGCGTCACCAGCGCGTCCGTGTTCTTCCTCTCCGTGCTGCACGCGCTGCACGACTCGTTCCGCAAGCTGCGCACCTTCGTGTTCGTCGAGCGGATCAGCGAGGTGACCGACGTGTTCGAGCGCGAGCGCTCGTTCGCCGCCATCTCCCACGCCATCGCCACCGATGCCGGCGTGGCCGACGTGTCGGGCTACACGGACTACGGGCGGGTGTGGCTCGAGTTCCTCACCGAGGTGGTGGACGACCTGGACCCGCGCTCCACCGTGATCGTGCTGGGCGACGCGCGGACCAACGGCCGCGAGCCGCACGCGCAGGCGTTCGCGCGCATCTCCGAGCGCGCCGGGCGCACGTTCTGGATGAACCCCGAGCCGCGCCTGTACTGGAACTACGGCGACTCGGTGATCCAGGCGTACGAGCCGTTCTGCGACGGCGTGTTCGAGTGCTGGACCACCAAGCAGCTCGAGGTGTTCGTGAACGCGCTGGCGGGCGGTCGCGGGGCGCCCGCGGCGGCGGCTCGCTGACGGGCCCGCGCCCGCCCGCGTCCGCGCGTCGCTCTAGCCTCGTCGCGCATGGAAGGTGGTAGCCGGGCTCCCGACCGAAGGGGTGGAAATCGCCTCCTCGCACTGATCGCCGGAAGCCAGGTTCAGAGCACCGGTGGTGGGCCGGTGCCAGGGGTTGGCGTCGAGGACGCCACGAAGCCCGCGGAAGCTTTGAAGGAGGTCGTCGACGAGGATTTCAGGGACCTGAACGAGCGCGTATTTGAGGTTGAGAAAGGGCTTGAGGGGCTCAAGCAACGCGGACCGGCGCCGAACCGAGAGGGAGTAGGCTATTTCGCCCCGAACGACACAGCTTTCATGAGCCTCAACAACAACGGACGATCTCGCAGCAAGGACACGCCCGAAGAGCGGCGCGCGAAGTTCTTGGAGAAGCACGAGGATCGTATGCGCAAGGTGGATGAGACGATCGACGCCGTTAAGAGCCGAAACGGGCGATCCGGGCGGGTCATGAGCAACAAGCGAGGGCGCTAGCCACAAGGGCCGCTGCTCGCGGCTTCACGCGCGTGCGCGGGACCGCCCCCGTTCAACCGAGCGCCGCCAGCGCCTCAGCCGCCGCGCGCTCGCCCGAGCGCACCGCTCCGTCCATGTAGCCGGTCCACGCCGTCGCCGTCTCGGTGCCCGCCCAGTGGATCGGGCCGACGGGCTCGCGCAGCGCGGGGCCGAAGGCGGTGAGCGTGCCCGGCGGCATGTACGCCACCGGGCCGCCGCGGCTCCACGTCTCGGCGGGCCAGTCCTGCTCCGCGTAGGCGTCGGGCCTCGCGGCGCGCGGCCCGAACACGCGGACGAAGCCGTCCAGCACCAGGCGCCGGCGCTCCTCCGCCGCCGCACCGCCCAGCGTGCGCGCCTCGGCGCCGCCCACGAAGCCCAGCAGGACGCCGGCCGAGGCGTCGCGCGGCGAGGTGTCGAAGCAGATCGTGGCGGGGCCGCGGTCGCTGAGCGCCTCGCCGGTCAGGCCGTCGGCGCGCCAGAACGGCTCGTCGTACAGCGCGAAGCATTTCATCAGCGACCCCATCGGCATCCGCTGGCAGAGCTGGTCGCGGAAGCCCGGCAGCGGCGGGTCGAACTCGATCCGCGCCGCCAGCGGCGGCGGCACGGCCACGATCGTCCGCTGCGCCCGGGCGCGCAGCTCGCCGGCCGTCGCCTCCACGCCCCCGTCGCGCACCTCGATCCGCGTGATGGGCGCGCCCAGCACCACCCGCTCCCCCAGCTCGTCCGCCGCCGCGCGCGCCACCGACTGCGGCCCGCCCGCGAAGCGCAGCTCCTGCGCGCCGCCCTCTGTGTCCAGGAGCGGCCCGAGGCCGCCCGCGGCGCGGACGTACGCCAGCACGTACAGCAGCGACAGGTCCCTCGGCTCCGCCCCCCACAGCGTCTTGGAGGCCACCGCCAGCAGGCTGCGCGCGTCGCGGCTGTACACGTTGCGGCCGATCCAGGACGCGTAGCTCTGCGAGTCGAGCGCCGCCGCGCCGGGGCTCGTCCACGGCGCCTCGGCGTCCATCCGCCGCGACATACGCTCCAGCTTGAGCTGCGTCTGCCCGGCGTCCAGGAGCGCCAGCGGCCCCAGCCGCGGGATCGTGCCCGAGTAGCGCCGGACACGTCCGCGGACCTCCACGACGTTGCTGCCCTCGACGTAGGTGGGAAACGTCTCGACCCCGACCGCGCGGGTCAACGCCAGCATCCGGTCCTGCCCCGGCCCCACGAACCCCGCCCCCATCTCCACGGTCACGCCGTCGGCCAGCGCGCGGTCGAGCACCCGCCCCCCGACGCGCTCGCGCGCTTCCAGCACCAACGGCGACGCGCCCGACCGGGCCAGCGAGCGCGCGGCGGCCAGTCCCGCCAGGCCGGCACCCACCACCAGCACGTCGGCCTCGTGGGTTCCGTCGACGGGCACGGCGCGATCCTAAGCGCCGCCCGGGGTAACATCCAGCGCACATAAACCAGGGGGGCTCGCGGGTAGGCGGGCTGAGATAGCGTCCTCGATTCGAATCGCCCGGCGCTGACCCTTCGAACCTGTGGGGTAATGCCCGCGGAGGGAGCGATGGCGACGAGGCTCGAGGCTCCCGCACAGGAGCCTCGCTCTTTTCAGAAGGAGACCGTCAGGGTCGAGTCGGCGACGCGCCGCTTCGAGCGCCGCGGACGCGAGCCCGTCACGGCCCTGGAGGGACTCGACCTGAGCGTGCACGAGGGTCAGGTGCTGGCGGTGGTCGGGCCGTCCGGGTGCGGCAAGTCCACCTTGCTCGAGCTGGTTGCCGGACTGCAGGAGCCCGACCGCGGAACCGTCTCGGTGGCCGGCGCAGCGCTCGCGGCCGAGCGCCGCGCGTCGTGCGCCTTCATGCCCCAGCGCGACCTGCTGCTGCCCTGGCGCGACGCCCTCGGCAACGCCGCGCTGGCCCTGGAGTGCGAGGGCGTGTCCCGCGCTGACGCGCGCCGGCGCGCGGCGCCGCTGTTCGAGCGCTTCGGCCTGGGACGCTTCGAGCGTGCCCGGCCGGACGAGCTGTCGGGCGGCATGCGGCAGCGGGTGGCGTTCCTGCGGGCGCTCTTGCCCGGCCGCCCCGTGCTGCTGCTGGACGAGCCGTTCGGAGCCCTCGACTCGCTCACGCGCGGGCAGATGCAGGACTGGCTGGCGGACGCGCTGCGCAGCGAGCCGCGGACGGTCGTGCTCGTGACGCACGACGTGGACGAGGCGCTGCTCCTGGGCGACCGCGTGGCCGTGATGTCGGAGCGGCCCGGGCGTGTGGTGGCCGCCCTCGACGTGGAGCTGCCGCGGCCGCGCGTGCGGCGCGAGCTGGTCTCCAACCCCGACTTCGCGTCGCTCAAGGAGCGCGCGATGGAGGCGCTCGGATGCTGAGACGGTACTGGCTCAGCGCGCTGCTGCTCCTGGTGGCGGTCGGCGTCTGGCAGGGCATCGCCAGCCTCCGCGCCGTGGACGACCTGACCCTCGCCTCGCCCGTCGAGACGGCGCGCTCGCTGGGCCACGACCGCAGCCTGCTGCTGGACAACGCCTGGACCACGCTCGAGGAGGCCCTGCTGGGCCTGGCCATCGCCGTCGCGCTCGGGGCCGCTGCCGCGGTGCTCATCCACCTGATCCGGCCGCTTCGAGAGGGGGCGTACCCGCTCCTGATCGGCTCCCAGGCCATCCCGATCCCGGTGGCGGCGTCGCTGTTCGTGCTGGCCTTCGACTACGGCATCGGCCCCAAGGTGGCCACCGTGGCGCTCGTCTGCTTCTTCCCGGTCACGGTCAACTTGCTGGACGGGCTGCGGTCGGTCGAACCGGACCTGCTCAGGCTGACGCGAAGCATGGGCGCGTCGCGCGTGGCCACGCTGCTCAAGATCGAGCTGCCGTCTGCGCTCCCGCAGCTCTTCAGCGGCCTGCGCATAGCCGCGACCGTCTCGGTGATCGGCGCGGTGTTCGGCGAGTGGGCGGGCGCCGACAGGGGCCTCGGCCGCCTGGTCCTGCTCGGCATCAACCAGCTGGAGACCCCGCGGGTGTACGCGGGGATCGTCATCCTCATGGTCATGTCGATCCTGCTGTTCGCGGTCGTCTCGCTGACCCAGCGGCTCGCGGCCCCGTGGAGCGTGGACCGGTGACGCGCCGCGCGATCCCGCTCCTGCTGGCCCTCGTCGCGGCGCTCGTGCTCGCCGGCTGCGGCGAGCGCAAGGAGAAGCTGGCTCCCGGCAAGACCCAGCAGCTCCAGCTGATGCTGGACTTCTTCCCGAACGCCGACCACGCCGGCATCTACGCGGCGGAGGCGGACGGGCGCTTCAAGCAGGTGGGCCTGGACGTGAAGATCCGAGCCCCGTCGGACCCGTCGGCGCCGATCAAGGCGGTGGCCGCCGGCCGCGTGGACCTGGCGATCTCGTACGAGCCGGAGGTGCTGCGCGCGCGGGACAAGGGGGTGAAGGTGGTGGCCGTCGGCGCTTTGGTCCAGCGCCCTTTGACAACGATCATCGCCCTGCCCGGGTCGAAGATCCGCAAGCCGGCCGACCTTCGCGGCAAGAAGGTGGGCACGGCTGGCATCGACTACCAGCACGCGTTCCTCCAGGCCATCGTGCGGCAGGCGGGGATCGACGCCGCCACCGTCAAGGAGCAGAACGTGGGCTTCAACCTCGTGCCCGCGCTGCTGACCCACAAGGTGGACGCCATCCTCGGCGGTTTCCTGAACTACGAGGCGGTGGACCTGCGGCTGCGCAAGAAGGACCCGGTCGTGATCCCGGTTGACGAGGCTGGCGTGCCGACCTACGACGAGCTGGTGTTCGTGACCAGCGAGGGCGCCGCCAAGGACGAGGGCGACGCGATCCGCAGCTTCCTGGGCGCGGTGGCGCACGGCACCAAGGACCTGGAGCACAGCGACGCCTTGCTGGCGCTGCTCGAGGCCAACCGCGACCTCGACCCGAAGCTCCAGCGCGCGGCGGTGGCCGAGTCGCTG
This sequence comes from Thermoleophilaceae bacterium, assembly GCA_036389105.1. GTDB lineage: Bacteria > Actinomycetota > Thermoleophilia > Solirubrobacterales > Thermoleophilaceae > AC-37. Next base: position 2,047 of record DASVQK010000118.1, on the reverse strand, counting down.
AAGAAGAGGATCTTCACGCCCCCCGCGGGCAAGCCGTTCGGCTACCAGGAGCCGTCGCAGTGGCAGGCGTTCGCCACGTTCATGAAGCGCGCCGGGCTGCTGAGGGGCGCCGGCAGCGCGGCCGGCGCCTTCACGAACTCGCTGCTGCCGGGGCAGGGCCCGTAGCCGCCGCCTGCGCGTCGCGGTGCACCGCGACGCCGGCCACCACCAGCGCCACGCCGGCGGCCTCCCCCCAGGTCGGCACCTGGGTCAGGACGATGAGCCCGATCACCGTGGCGACGGCGGGCAGGAGCGAGACCATCAGCGAGTAGGTGGCGCGGCTCAGCCGCGTCAGCGCGAGCTGGTCGCTGACGTAGGGGATCACCGACGAGGAGACGCCCACGCCTATGCCCGCCAGCAGCGCCACCGGGTCGGCGAGCGCCGGGCCCGCCTGCGCCCCCGCTATCGGCGTGACCGCGACCGCCGCCACGAGCATGGACGCGGCCAGGCCGTCGATCCCGCTCAGCTGGCCGCGCTTGGCCACGCGGTCGGCCAGCACAATGTAGGCCGCGAACAGGAGGGCGTTGGCGAACGCGAACGCCAGTCCCACCGGCTCGCCCGACAGGTGCAGACCCGTGAGCGCGTAGACGCCCGGCACGGCCAGGCAGAGGGCCAGCAGGTTGCGGCCGGTTCGCGCTCCCAGGGCGGCCAGCACGATTACCGGCACGAACTCGATGGCCGCGACGGTGCCCAGGTGGAGCCTGTCGATCGCCGTGTAGAAGCAGCAGTTCATCACCGCCAGCACGGCGCCCCAGGCCACGAGCAGGCGCCGGCCCTCGCGGTCGAGCCGGCGGAACGCGCGCCACGGCCGCCGCCAGAGGGCGAAGATCACGGCCGCCGAGGCGATCCGCAGCCACGCCACGCCCAGCACGTCCACCCGCGCGAACAGCAGCACCGCGAACGAGGGGCCGAGGTAGTGGAACACGGCGCTGACGACGAAGTACACGTGCGGGGGCATCTCGCGGGTGAGGATCCCAAGCGGCCCGGCGTCTTTCCATGGCGAATCGCAGTAAGATCCCGCTGGATGCCTTCGAACGACAGGCAGAACGGCCAGACTGCCGTCGATGGCCTGCTCGACGACGTGAACCGGCGGCTGCTGGGGGAGCTCCAGGGCGACGCGCGGCTGTCGCTGGCCGAGCTCGGGCGGCGGATCGGGCTGTCGCCGCCGGCCATCGGCGAGCGCCTGGCGCGGCTAGAGGCGGACGGCGTGATCGCCGCCTACCGGGCCGACGTGGACCCGCGCGCGCTGGGCTACGCGCTGAGCGTGGTGATCCGCGTGCGCCCGGCGCCGCGCCAGCTGCACAAGGTGGCCGAGCTGGCGCGGGACATGCCGGAGGTGGTGGAGTGCCACCGGATCACCGGCGAGGACTGCTTCTTCATGAAGGCGCACGTCCGGTCGGTGGAGCACCTCGAGGAGCTCATCGACCGCCTGGCGCTGTTCGGTCAGACCACGACGTCGATCGTCCAGAGCTCGCCGGTGCCCCCGCGCGGCTTGGCGATCGAGCCGCCCGGCGCATAGGGCCCGCCGCGCCGGCTCCCAGGAAGCCGCGGCCGTGCAGCATGTACAGCCCGGCGAGGGCGCCGTAGGGCGCGTACGGCGCGTAGAACTCGCGCACCTCCTCGACGGTGGCCCGGCGGCCCAGGCCGGCCACCACGCCCACCAGCTTGATGTAGGCCAGGTCGCCGGCGGGCAGCTGGTCGTCGCGGCCCTGGCCGTGGAAGGCCAGCTTCTCGAGCGTCCACGGGCCGATCTCGCGGATGCGGACCAGCCGCCTCCAGGCCGGCTCGTGCTGGGTCAGGTCCACGCGGGCCGCGGCCACCTCGCGGCTGGCCTTGATCAGGGCCAGCGAGCGGCCGGCGGACAGGTCGCACGCCTGGAGCTCCGGCTGGCAGCGGCGGGCCAGGTCCGCGGCGCACGGGGCCGCTCGCAGCGTGCCGCAGGAGCTGCGCCGCCCGAAGCGCCAGGTCAGCGTTCGCTGGATGCGGACGGCGCGCTCCGACTCGATCA
>DASVQK010000117.1:0-1800 GCA_036389105.1 Thermoleophilaceae bacterium | reverse complement strand
AACACGAGCGCGCGGCCGGGGTCCGGTCCGGGGCGCTCGCCCGCCGGGTTGCCCGCCGGCGCTACCGCCTCCACTCGATCCGCTCCAGGTACGCGCGCAGCGCGGCCGTGGCGTCGTCGATGTGATCGCCGCCGAACTTCTCGCGGCAGGCCGAAGCGAGCACGAGCGCGACCATCGCCTCCCCCACGACCGCGGCGGCCGGCACGGTGCACGAGTCGGTGCGCTCGCGAAGCGCCTGCGCCGGCTCCTTGGTGGCGATGTCGACCGAGCGCAGCGGCTTGGTCAGGGTGGGCAGCGGCTTCATCGCGGCCCGCACGACCACCGGGTCGCCGTTGGTCATGCCGCCCTCGATCCCACCGGCGCGGTTGGTCTCGCGGTGGTACCCGCCCTCCTCGGTCCAGAAGATCTCGTCGTGCGCGCGCGACCCGGGCAGCGGCGCGAGGTCGAAGCCGTCGCCGATCCCGACGCCCTTCATCGCCTGGATCGACATGATGGCCTGGGCCAGCCTCCCGTCCAGCTTCGCGTCCCAGGAGACGTGCGAGCCCAGCCCCGGCGGCACGCCGAACGCGCGCACCTCGTAAACGCCGCCGAGCGACTCGTTGGCCTTCCGCGCCGAGTCGATCGTCGCGACCATCGCCTCGCTGGCGTCCGCGTCGAGGCAGCGCACCGGAGACTCGTCGACGTGGGCGAAGTCGCCCGGCTCCAGGTCCTGGCGCGGCGGGGCCTCGACCGACCCGATCGACATCACGTGGCTCCGCACCTCCACCCCCAGCGGCCGCAGGAACGCCTTGGCCAGCGCCCCACACGCCACCCGTGCCGCGGTCTCGCGGGCGGAGGCCCGCTCCAGCACGTTGCGCACGTCGGTGAAGCCGAACTTCTGCACGCCGGCCAGGTCGGCGTGGCCCGGGCGCGGCAGGTGCACCTCGTCCACGTCGGCGTCCACCGGCCACGGGCTCATCCGCTCGCGCCAGTTGGCGTAGTCGCGGTTCACCACCTGGATGCACACGGGGCTGCCCAGGGTCCGCCCGTGGCGGATGCCGGCCGTCACCTCGGCGCGGTCGGTTTCGATCTTCATCCTGCCGCCGCGGCCGTGGCCCAGCTGACGGCGCGCCAGGTCGCGATCGAGGTCCTCGCGGGTCAGCTCGAGGCCGGCGGGCAGGCCCTCCAGCACGGCCACCAGACCGGGGCCGTGCGACTCGCCCGCGGTGGTGAAGCGCAGCGACATGGCTCTTCAACCCTACTCGGCGCCTCCGCCGTCGCCGCCGCGTTTCGTCCCCCGGCATACGCCCGAACAGGTAACCTCCACGCGCAGTGATCGGCTTCATCGTCTTCTTCATGGCGGGCTTCGTGTTCGGTTACGCGGCCCCCGGACGCGCGGCGGTCATCCCGGTGATCGTCCCGATCCTGATCGGCCTCTACACGGGCATGAAGGAGGGCTTCGACAGCCACGTGATCCTGCTCACGATCGTCGGAATCGTCGTGACGATCGTCGGCATGCTGCTGGGCCGCATGCTGCTCTACCGGCTCGAGGGGCGGCCCGCCGGCTCCGGCAGCGCGGGGCCCTAGGCGTCACCCGGGCCCTCGAAGACCGAGGGCCCGCACATGGCGGGCCCTCGAGCGCTGGCTGGTGTGATTCGGCGGGGGAGGCTTAGCGCTTTGCCAGGCCCATGGCCGGCAGCATCAGCAGGGTGTCGAGCGCCTTGCGCGCGGCCTTCTTGGCGGCCTTGCCCTTGGCGAGCGGCTTGGTCGAGGGCGTGCCCTTGTCCGGCGTCGTGTCGCCGACCGCCTCGCTCTCGCTGA
>DASVQK010000116.1:0-10736 GCA_036389105.1 Thermoleophilaceae bacterium | reverse complement strand
CTTCAGGTCGTCGCCGAGCTCGGCGCAGACCGCGTCGAACGCCTCGGCGAAGGCTGGGTACGCGTCGTAGAGCTCGCGCCCCATGCCGACGCGCTGCGCGCCCTGGCCGGTGAACATGAACGCCGTCTTGCCGCCCGCCGGGGCGCCCTTGACCACTCCGGCTGCGGGCTCCCCGCGCGCGAGCGCATCGAGGCCGGCGAGCAGCGCGTCGCGATCCGCGCCCACGACGGTCGCGCGCCGGTCGAGCTGCGCTCTCGCGGTCGCGAGCGTGAACGCCACGTCGAGCGGTTCCAGCTCCGGGTCCGCCTCCACATGCGCGCGCAGCCGCTCCGCCTGCGCCCGCAGCGCCGCCTCGCTCTTCGCCGACACGAGCCACGGCACGGTTTCGACCGCGCTGTCCTGCCTAGTGGTTGCTATGGACCCCTTAGGCAGGACGGCGGCGTCGGCGGGCGCCTCCTCCACGATCACGTGCGCGTTCGTCCCGCTGACGGCGAACGACGAGACGCCCGCGCGGCGCGGGCGGTCGCCCGGCTCCCACGGAACGGGCGCCGTTAGCAGCTCGACCTGGCCGCCGGACCAGTCGACGTGCCGCGACGGTTCGTCCACGTGCAGCGTCGGCGGGAGCACGTCGTGCTGGAGCGCCATCACCATCTTCATCACCCCGGCCACGCCGGCGCCAGCGACCGTGTGCCCGATGTTCGACTTGATCGAGCCGAGCCGGAGCGGGCCGTCCGCGCGCTCCTGTCCGTAGGTTGCCAGCAGCGCCTGGGCCTCGATCGGATCCCCGAGCGTGGTGCCCGTGCCGTGCCCGTCCACGGCGTCCACGTCGGCTGGGGACAGGCCGGCGTTGGCCAGCGCGTGGCGGATCACGCGCTCCTGCGACGGGCCGTTCGGGGCGGTCAGGCCGTTGCTCGCGCCGTCCTGGTTGGTGGCGCTGCCGCGGATCACCGCCAGCACGTCGTGGCCGTTCCGCCGCGCCTCGGACAGCCGCTCGAGCACCAGCAGCCCGGCGCCCTCGGACCAGGTCGTGCCGTCGGCGCTGTCTGAGAACGACTTGCAGCGCCCGTCCGGCGCCAGGGCGCGCTGACGGCTGAAGTCCACGAACAGGACCGGCCGGCCCATCACCGACACGCCGCCCGCCAGCGCCATCGAGCACTCCCCCTGGCGCAGCGACTGGCACGCCAGGTGCATCGCCACGAGCGACGACGAGCACGCCGTGTCGACGGTGACCGCCGGGCCCTCGAGCCCGAACGCGTAGGCCACGCGGCCCGATAGGACGCTCGGAGTGGTGCCCGTCAGCCGGAAGCCCTCGAGTTCGCCCGGCACGTCGAGCGCGTAGAAGGAGGAGCTGCCGCCCGCGAAGACGCCGGTCGTGCTGCCGCGGATCGACGCGGGGTCGATCCCCGCGTGCTCGAGCGCCTCCCAGGTCACCTCGAGCAGCAGCCGCTGCTGCGGGTCCATCGCCAGCGCTTCGTCGGGGCCGATCCCGAAGAACGGGGCGTCGAAATCCCCCGCGTCGTGGATGAACCCGCCCTCGCGCGAGTAGGAGGTGCCGGGGTGGTCGGGGTCCGGGTCGTACAGGCGCTCGACATCCCAGCCGCGGTCGTCCGGGAACTCGGAGATCGCATCGGTGGCGGAGGCGACCAGCTCCCAGAGATCCTCGGGGGAGCGGACCCCGCCCGGATAGCGGCAGCTCATGCCCACGATCGCAACGGGCTCGTCCGTTCGCGCCGGCCTGCGCGCCGCGGCGGGCGCGGCACGCTCCGCCCCGTCCACACGCGTGCGCAGCAGCTTGGCGATCGCGGTCGAGGTCGGGTGGTCGAAGACGAGGGTGGACGGCAGGCGCAGCCCGGTGGTCCGGTTCAGGCGGTTGCGCAGCTCCACCGCGCTCAGCGAGTCGAAGCCCAGGTCCTTGAACGGCCGCTCGGCGTCCACCGCTTCGGGCGACTCGTGCCCGAGCACCGCCGCCACCTCGCCCCGCACCAGTGCCAGGAGCTCGGCGTCCCACTCGCTCTCCGGCACGTCGGCGAGCCGCTGCCCGAGCGAGCCGCCGGAGCGCTCGCGGCGCGTGGGCGCGCGCACCAGCTCGCGCAGGAGTGCAGGCACCGACCCCGTGCGCGCCTCGGCGGCCACGGCGGCGGTGTCCAGGCGCACGGGCACCAGCACCGGCTCGTCCCGTAGCCAGGCGGTGTCGAACAGCTCGAGCCCGCGTTGGGGCGACAGCGCCGTGACCCCGGCGCGTTCGATCCGGGCCACTCCGGACTCGCCCAGCTCGCCTGTCATCCCGCCCTCCTGGGCCCACATGCCCCAGGCCAGCGAGGTGGCGGGGAGGCCGGCGGCGCGGCGGCGGTGCGCCAGCGCGTCGAGGAAGGCGTTCGCCGCCGCGTAGTTGCCCTGGCCGGGCGTGCCTAGGGTGCCGGCGACGGACGAGAACAGCACGAACCGGTCGAGGTCGACGTCCTGGGTCAACTCGTGCAGCCACACGGCGGCGTCGACCTTGGGCCGCATCACCCGGTCCACCCGCTCGTCGTCCAGCGACTCGATCGTGCCGTCGTCGATCACCCCGGCGGCGTGGATCACGGCGGTGAGGGGGTGCGCCGCAGGTATCGAGTCGACCAGCGCGGCGAGCTCGTCACGATCCGCCACGTCGCATGCCGCGACGGTCACCTCGACGCCGAGCTCCGCGAGGTCCGTCTCGAGCGCGTCGACTCCGGCCGCCACGCGACCGCTGCGGCTGGCCAGCACGAGCCGGCGCGCGCCGTGCTCGCGTGCCAGGTGCCGCGCCAGCAGGGCGCCCAGGCCTCCCGTGCCGCCAGTGATCAGGACGGTTCCGTCGGGGTCGCCGGCCGCGGTGGGCTGCTCCTCGGCGCGCGAGGGGAACGGCGCGAGTCGCGGGGCGTACGCCGTTCCTTCTCGCAGGGCAATCTGCGTCTCGTCGCCCGCGCTCGCCGGCGCGAGCGCGCTCCACGACGCCTCAGACCCGTCCACGTCCACGAGCACGAAGCGGTCCGGGTTCTCGGACTGTGCGCTGCGCACGAGCCCCCAGACCGAAGCGGCGGCTGGGTCCGGCGCGTCTCCGTCGCCCACGGCCATCCCGCCGCGCGTGACCAGCACCAGCCTCGACTCGCCCAGACGGTCGTCCTCGAGCCACGCCTGGAGCAACTCCAACGTCCGCTTCGCGACCCCCCGGGCAGTCGCCCCCGGATCGGCGACGTCGATCCCCTCCCCCGGATCCGCCAGCACCATGCCGGGTGCCGGCCGGCCGCCGTCGAGTGCCTCGCGCAGAGCGGGCAGGTCCGCGTGGCGCTCCGGCACGCCGGGGACCTCGAGCTTCCCGAGCGCGGCGAATGCGCTCGGGACGTCCTCGGACGAGGCGCCGGGCGACCCGTTGGACGAGGCGCCCTCCGATCCGGCGGAAGCGGCGGCGGACAGCTCCCTCCACTCCACGCGGAACAGTGAATCGGGCTCGGTGCGAACCGCTTCCTCGAGCTGCTTCGCGTCGAACGACCGTGTCACCACGGCGTCCACCGAGAGGACCGGCGCGCCGGTCTCGCTGACGGCCGTCACGGCGATCGCCTCCGGGCCCGCGGGCGTGGCACGCACGCGCAGGGACGACGCGCCGGTGGCGTGGAAGCGCGCACTTCCCCACCGGAACAGCAGCCTGCCACGCTCGGAGCCGGCGTCGTCGTCGCTGGTAAGAAGCGCCAGGCCGGAGTGCAAAGCGATGTCGAACAGCGCCGGGTGGAGGCCGAAGCGCGAGCCGTGGCCGGCGTAGTCGCCGCTCAGCTCGGCCTCGGAGAAGACCTCGTCACCGCGACGCCAGGTGGCGCGCAGCCCATGGAAGGCGGGTCCGTAGCTGAAGCCGGCCACCTCGGACATCCGAACGTAGTCCACGTCCACCGGCTCGGCGCCCTCGGGCGGCCACGTACCGGTGAGAAGCGGCTCGAGTGCCGGCTCCATGTCCGCAGGCGCCGGTGCCAGCACCCCGCTCGCGTTGCGGATCCAGCCGCCCTCGCCCCTGGCGCCGTTCCCCGCCGGCCCGTCGGTGCGGTAGTGGATCGCGAACGGCCGCCGCCCCAGCTCGTCGGGCGGCTCGACCGGCACCTGGACGTCCACGTCACAGCCGCCCGGGAACAGCACGGGCGCCTCGAGCGTCAGCTCCTCGACCGCCTCGCAGCCGACCTCCGCCCCGGCCCTGATCAACAGGTCGATGAACGTGGTGCTCGGCAGGACGACGGTGTCGAACACGATGTGGTCGGCGATCCACGGCTCGCTCCGCGGTGACAGTCGCGCGGTGAACAGCCACTCCCCGTCGCGGGCCAGTGGGGTCACGGCGGTGAGCAGCGGGTGGTCGAATCGGGTGCTCGTGCGCCCCGCGACCTGTGGCTCGAGCCAGAAGCGCTTGCGCTGGAAGGCGTAGGTGGGGAGGTCGACGAGGCGGCCGCCTTGGAGGACGGTGTGCCAGTCGAGGCTTGCGCCGCGGACGTGGGCCTCGGCGAGGAAGCCTGTCAGGGCTTCGGCTTCGGGGCGTTCCTTGCGCAGGGTCGGGACGAGCAGGGCGTCCTGCTCGACGGTCTGGGCGGCCATGGCGGAGAGGACGCCGTCGGGGCCGAGCTCGAGGTAGCGGGTTACGCCTTGGGTTTCCAGGTGGCGGATGCCGTCGGCGAAGCGGACCGGCTCGCGGACGTGGCGGACCCAGTAGTCGGCGGAGGCGATGTCGTCTGCTTGCTCTCCGGTCAGGTTCGAGACGATCGGGATCCGCGGCGGCTCGTACTCGAGGCTCTCCGCGACGGCGCGGAACTCGTCGAGCATCGGCTCCATCAGCTGCGAGTGGAAGGCGTGGCTGACGCGCAGCCTGGAGGTGCGGCGCTCCTTCGACTCCCACTCCTCGGCCAGCTTTTCGATCGCTTCGGCTTCGCCTGAGACGACCGTCGAGCGCGGGGCGTTTGCAGCAGCTATTGAGAGGCTGGGATCGAGGTTCTCTGTGATCTCCTCCTCGCTTGCCTCGATCGCCACCATCGCGCCGCCCGCCGGCAGCGCTCCCATCAGCCTGCCGCGGGCGGCGACGAGCTTGCAGGCGTCTGCGAGCGACAGCACGCCGGCGACGTGCGCCGCCGCAAGCTCGCCGATCGAGTGACCGATCAGGAAGTCCGGCCTGACGCCAAGCCATTCCAGGAGCCTGAACAGCGCGACCTCGACCGCGAACAGCGCGCTCTGGGTGTTCTCGGTCCGATCGAGCTCCTCCTCATTGCCCGAGAACGTCAGCTCCTTGAGGCCGTCGCCGAGCTCGGCGCAGACCGCGTCGAACGCCTCGGCGAAGGCTGGATACGCGTCGTAGAGCTCGCGCCCCATGCCGACCCGCTGCGCGCCCTGGCCGGTGAACATGAACGCCGTCTTGCCGCCCGCCGGCGTGCCCTCGACGACGCCGGCCGCCGGCTCGCCCCGCGCGATCGCCTCGAGCCCGGCAACGAGGGAGTCCCGGTCGCTGGCGACCACGGCCGCGCGCCGGTCGAGCTGCGCGCGCGCCGTCGCGAGCGTGAACGCCACGTCGAGCGGCTCGAGCTCCGCATGCGCCTCCACGTGCGCGCGCAGCCGCTCCGCCTGCGCCCGCAGCGCCGCCTCGCTCTTCGCCGACACGAGCCACGGCAGGCTGTCCTGCCCAGTGGTTGCTATGGACCCCTTAGGCAGGACGGTGGCGTCGGCGGGGGCCTCCTCGAGGATCACGTGTGCGTTCGTCCCGCTGATGCCGAACGAGGAGATGCCCGCGCGCCGGGGCCGCTCGCCCGCCGGCCACGGCTCGGGCTCCACGAGCAGCTTCACCTCGCCGGCCGACCAGTCGACGTGGGGAGTCGGCTCGTCGACGTGCAGCGTCTCGGGCAGCAGCTCGTTGCGAAGCGCCATCGTCATCTTGATCACGCCGGCGATCCCCGCCGCCGCCGAGGAGTGGCCGATGTTCGACTTGATCGAGCCGACGCGCAGCGGGCCGTTCGCGCGCTCGCGGCCATAGGTGGCCAGCAGCGCCTGGGCCTCGATCGGATCGCCGAGCGTCGTGCCGGTGCCGTGCGCCTCGACCGCGTCGACGTCCGCAGCCGACAGCCCCGCGCTCGTGAGTGCCTGGGCGATCACGCGCTCCTGCGACGGCCCGTTCGGCGCCGTCAGGCCGTTGCTCGCGCCGTCCTGGTTGGTCGCGCTGCCGCGCACCACGGCCAGGACACGGTGACCGTTCCGCCGCGCATCCGAGAGCCACTCCACCACCACCAGCCCCGCGCCGTCCGAGAACCCGGTCCCGTCGGCCGAGGCCGCGAACGACTTGCAGCGCCCGTCGGGCGCCAGCCCGCGCTGACGGCTGAACTCGACGAACATGCCGGGCGTGGACAGCACGGTGACTCCGCCGGCCAGCGCCAGCGAGCACTCGCCCGAGCGCAGCGCCTGACACGCGAGGTGCAGCGCCACGAGCGACGACGAGCAGGCGGTGTCGACGGACATCGCCGGCCCCTCGAGTCCGAGCGCATAGGCCACCCGTCCGGAGACGACGCTCGGCAATGAGCCCGTCAACCGGAAGCCCTCCAACTCGGGCGGCGGGTTTGGGCCCGCCGCGTAGTCCGGCGCGCTGATCCCGACGAACACGCCCGCCGCGCTGCCGCGCAGCGATGCCGGGTCGATGCCGGCGTGCTCGAGCGCCTCCCAGGCGCCCTCGAGCAGGAGCCGCTGCTGGGGGTCCATCGCCAGCGCCTCGCGCGGGCTGATGCCGAAGAACTCGGCGTCGAACTCGCCGGCGTGCGCCACGAAGCCGCCCTCGCGTGCCGTGACCGTGCCCGGGTGGTCGGGATCGGGGTCGTACAGACGCTCCAGGTCCCAGCCGCGGTCGTCCGGGAACTCGGAGATCGCGTCGCCTCCCGAGGCCACCAGCTCCCACAGTTCCTGCGCCGAATCGGCGCCCGGGTAGCGGCAGCTCAGGCCCACGATCGCGATCGGCTCGCCCGTGCGCGCACGCGGGTGCGCCGGAGCGGGAGCGCTCCGCTCCGCCCCTTCCGCCTGATCGCGCAGCAGCTTGACCACGGCGGTCGGGGTCGGGTGGTCGAACACGAGCGTCGACGGCAGGCGCAGGCCGGTGGCGTGGGCCAGTCGGTTGCGCAGCTCGACGGCCGACAGCGAGTCGAAGCCCAGCTCCTTGAACGCGCGTCCGGCGTCCACCGTCTCGGGGGATGAGTGCCCGAGCACCGTGGCCACGTGTCCGCGGACCAGATCCAGCACCGCGGCGTCGCGCTCGGCTTCGGGCAGCTCCGCGAGTCGCCGCGCCAGCGACCCGCGGCCCTCCCGTGCGCGGCGCGCCGGCGCACGCACCAGCCCACTCAGCAGCGGCGGCAAAAGTTCCATGCGTGCGGCCGCTCGCATCGCGGCCGCGTCGATCCGAGTGAGCAGGAGCTGGGCGGCGTCGAGGCGACAGGCGGTATCGAACAACTCGAGCCCCTCGTCGGTCTCGATCGACAGCAGCCCGGCGTTCTCGAGGCGCGTGCGGTCGATCTCGGTCATGTCTCCGGTCATCCCGCTGGCCTCGGCCCACAGGCCCCAACCAAGGGAGCAGGCCGGCAGCCCCCGTGCGCGGCGACAGTGCGCCAGGGCATCGAGGAAGGCGTTGGCGGCGGCGTAGTTCCCCTGGCCCGGGCCGCCGAGCGTCGCGGCGATCGAGGAGAACATCAGGAAGCCGGACAGCGCCATGCCCGCCGTCAGCTCGTGCAGGTGCACCGCGGCGTCCACCTTCGGACGCAGGACCCGATCCACCTGGTCGGTGGTCAGCGACTCGATGGTCGCGTCGTCGAGCATGCCCGCCGCGTGGATCACGGCGGTGAGCGGACGCTCGGCGGGGATCGAGTCGAGCAGCGCGGCCAGCTCAGCGCGGTCGGCCACGTCGCAGGCCGCGATCGCCGCCTGGCACCCCAGCTCCGCGAGCTCCGCCTCGAGCTCCTCCGCGCCGTCGGCGTCGCGGCCGCGACGGCTCGCCAGCAGCAGGTGGCGGGCCCCGTGCTCCGCCGCCAGGTGTCTCGCCAGGATCGCGCCCAGGCCGCCGGTGCCGCCGGTGATCAGGACCGTGCCGTCCGGATCGAGCGCCGGGGGCACGGTGAGCACGACCTTGCCCACGTGGCGCGCCTCGCGCAGGGCGCGGAACGCGTCGCCGCCGCGGCGCACGTCGTAGGTGGCGATCGGCGGGTGGGTCAGCACCCCGCGCTCGAACAGCTCCACCACCTCGGCGAGCATCTCGCCGATCCGCTCTGGGCCCGCCTCCATCATGTCGAACGCGCGGTAGCTCACGCCGGGGTGCCGCGCGGCCACCTCGTCGGGATCCCGGATGTCGGTCTTGCCCATCTCGACGAAGCGCCCGCCGCGCGGCAGGAGCTCCAGTGAGGCGTCCACGAACTCCCGCGCCAGCGCGTCGAGCACGACGTCGACGCCCTCGCCGTTCGTGGCGGCCAGGAACCTGTCCCTGAAGTCGAGGTCGCGCGAGGACGCGATGTGGTCGTCGTCGATCCCCAGCTCGCGCAGCGTGTCCCACTTGCCCTCGCTCGCGGTGGCGAACACCTCGGCGCCCAGGTGCCGGGCGAGCTGGGTGGCGGCCATCCCGACGCCGCCGGCGGCGGCGTGGACCAGCAGCTTCTCGCCCCGCTGGAGGTCCGCGAGGTCCACAAGCCCGTACAGGGCCGTGAGGTAGACGATCGGCACCCCGGCGGCCTGCTCGAACGACCAGCTGTCGGGGAAGCGCGTCAAGAGGTCGCGGTCGGCGATCGCGACCGGCCCGAAGGCGTCGGGCACGATCCCCATCACGCGGTCGCCGGGCGCCAGGCCCTCGACCTCCGGGCCCACCTCGAGCACCACGCCCGCGCCCTCGCCGCCGATCACCGCCTGCTCGCCCGGGTACAGGCCGAGCGCCGTCAGCACGTCGCGGAAGTTCAGGCCCGCGGCGCGCATGGCGATGCGCACCTGCCCGGCCGCCAGGGCGTCCGTGGCGGCCGAGTCGGGCAGGAGCGCGAGGTCCTCCAGCGTCCCCTTGCGCTCGACGCCCAGGTGCCAGGACGGCGCGTCGGCCGGCGGGACCAGCGCGCCCGCGCCGGCGCCGTGGGTCACGCGCGCGGCCAGGACCGCGCCGTCGCGCACGGCCAGCTGCGGCTCGCCGGCGAAGAGCGCGGGCACCAGCGCGTCCCAGGGATCCTCGGCGCCGTCGAGGTCCGCCACCACGAAGCGGTCCGGGTTCTCGGTCTGCGCGCTGCGGACGAGTCCCCACAGGGCGGCGGTGGCCAGGTCCGGCGCCTCGCCCTCTGCGACCGCCACCGCTCGGTGGGTGATCAGCGCGAGCCGCGAGTCGGCCAGGCGCTCGTCGGCCAGCCACGACTGGAGCAGGTCGAGCAGCCGGTGGAGCGTGTCGCGCGCGGCCTGCGCGAGCGGCGTGCCCTCGTCGGGAGCGGGCGCGGCCACGAGCACCACGTCGGGCCGGGGCGCGCCGTCGTCGATCGCGGCGCCGAGCGCGTCGAGGTCCGGGTGGCTGTCGGCGTCCAGGTCGAGCCCGTCGCCTACGATCGCCAGCCGCGGGGCCGCGCCGTTCGACGTCGGCGCTGAGACCTCCACCCACTCGAGCGAGTGGAGTCCCTCATGCACGGGCCCGCTGTCCCGCCCGAGCAGCTTCGGATCGACCGGGCGCGCGACGAGCGACTCGACCGCCACCACCGGCGCGCCGTCGGAGTCGAGCGCAGCGATGCTGAGCGCGCCCTCCGCGCCGGCCACGATCCTGGCGCGCAGGGCCGCCGCGCCGGGACGGTGCACGCGCACGCCGGTCCACGCGAACGGCAGCCGCGCCTCCGCGTCGTCGGCGAGCACCGCCGGGTGCAGCGCGGCGTCAAGCAGCGCCGGGTGGAGGCCGAAGCGACCGGCCTCCCGGGACTGCTCCTCGTCAAGCTCGGCCTGCACGAACACCTCGTCGCCGCGGCGCCACGCGCTCTGGGCGCCCTGGAACGCCGGCCCGTACCCGAAGCCCAGCTCCGCCAAGCGGTCGTAGAGGGACTCGACGTCGATCGGCTCGGCTCCGTCCGGCGGCCACGCCTGGCCCGCCAGGCCGTCGAACGCGCGATCGCCGGTCTCGCGCGCGGGAGCGAGCGAACCGCTGGCATGCCGGACCCAGTCGGCCTCCGAGTCCGGGTCGTCGGCGGTGGTGTCGGGGCGCGAGTAGACGGCCAGCTGCCGGCGATCGGACTCGTCGGGCTCGCCCACGGTCAGCTGGATCTGGAGCGCGTCCTCCTCCGGCACCACCAGCGGCGCCTCCAGCGTCAGCTCCTCCAGCAGCTCGCAGCCCACCTGCGCGCCGGCGCGCAGCGCCAGCTCGACGAAGCCCGTGCCCGGCAGGAGGACGGTGTCCAGCACGGCGTGATCGGCCAGCCACGGATGGGTGGCGATGGAGAGGCGGCCCGTGAACGCCCAGCCCTGGTCGCCCGCCAGCCGCAGGGCGGCGCCCAGGAGCGGGTGCTCGGCGTCCGCCAGCCCCGCGGCGCCGATGTCGCCCGCGCCGGAGCGCGGAGCGAGCCAGAACCGCTCGCGCTGGAACGCATAGGTCGGCAGCGCCACGCGCTTCGGCCGCGCCGGCGCGAGCACGCGCTCCCAGTCGACGGCGACGCCGTTGACGTGCGCCTCGGCCAGTGAGGTCGTGAAGCGCTCGAGCCCGCCCTCGCCGCGGCGCAGCGAGCCGATCGCGG
>DASVQK010000115.1:0-7707 GCA_036389105.1 Thermoleophilaceae bacterium | reverse complement strand
GATCGCCCGCGACCCCGAGGTGCGCCGCGCCGGGGGCAGCGTGGTGAAGGTGCTGGGCACCGCCTGCGGGCTGGGCATCGAGGGCTCGGGCTGGGTCTCGAGCGGCGGCCTGGTGGTCACCAACGCGCACGTGGTGGCCGGCGAGGAGGACACCACCGTCCAGCTGCGCGGCACGGGACCGCGCCTGGACGCAGAGCCGGTGGTCCTCGACGCGCACAACGACGTGGCGGTGCTGCGCGTGCCCGCGCTCGCGGGCGTGCGCTCGCTGCCGCTGCGGGAGAACGCGCCGGTGGGCACCTCGGCCGCCGTGCTCGGCTTCCCCGAGAACGGGCCGTTCGACGTCCGGCCGGCGCGGCTCGGCGCCACCACCACCGTGCTGACCCAGGACGCCTACGGGCGCGGTCCGATCCGCCGCCGCGTGACCGCGCTCCGCGGGCTGGTGCGCTCCGGCAACTCCGGCGGGCCGATGGTGGACGGCAGGGGCCGCGTGGTGGGCACGATCTTCGCCGCCACGCGTGGCGGTCGCGAGCGCGGCGGCTTCGCCGTGCCGGCCTCCGTGGTCCGCCGCGACCTCGGCCGCGCGCGCGGCAGGGTCGATACCGGGCCGTGCGCCGGCTGACGGCGACCGGACCGCAACTTCGGCGCCACCTTCCTGACTTACAGGCGTATAGCGCCCATAAGTCAGGAATGTGACGAAATCACTTCGCTAGAAATGCGCCCATGCATAGGCCCCGGCCCCCCCTGATTGCTGCCGTCACGGCGGCGCCGGCACTGGCCGTCGCATTCGCGCTGAGTGCAGCGAGCGCCCAGACCGGGGGCGCCGAAACCGGAACCGACCCCAACCCCTGCCACGACCCGGCGCGCACGCAGCTCCTGTGCCCCAACCTCCAGATGGCCCCGCCGGCCGACATCTGGATCGAGCGCAAGGGCGGCCGCGTGCTGATGCACGGTCAGAACTCGATCGACAGCCGCGGCCGCGGCCCGGCCGAGCTGAGGGGCCGCCGCTCCGGCAAGGTCACGATGCGGGCCAAGCAGGTGATCCACAAGAGGAACGGCGGCCACCTGGTGGTGAACACCCACGCCCACCTGGGCTTCAAGGGCATCCCCGGCCAGGGCCACTACTGGAAGTTCCGCGACGCCGGCGTGTTCGAGGTCTGGCGCGTGGACAGGAGCGGCCACCCGCTGCGGCGGCTGCGGACGGGCGAGAAGCAGTACTACTGCCTGCGCGACCTGAAGCACACCAGGCCGGGCAGGCGCTCGCCGAAGCGGTTCGTCTATCCGGGCTGCAACCAGAACCCGAGCCAGCAGCGTGTGACCGTCGGGACCTCGGTGGGCTGGTCGGACGTCTACCCGTCCACCTACTACGAGCAGTACGTGGACGTCACCGGCCTGCGCGGCCGCGTCGGCTTCTTCATGGTGGCCGACCCGAGCAACGGCATCTGGGAGACCAACGAGCACGACAACGCCGGGGAGACGGTGGTCAGGCTGCCATCCGGACGCGTGGTCAGCAGGCACGGGCGGATCGACCGCCCGCACAAGCCGTAAGCCGGCGTCCCGGCCGCCCGCAACAAACCCGCCGCATCCCTGTTTCGAGGTCGATCGCGACATCGAACAGGAGGCCGATGTGAAGCTCATCAGACGCCTGCGCCCGGAGGGGCGCCCGACCTGGATCCTGATCTGCGCGACGGCCCTCGCGGTAGGAGTCGCGTCCGTCGCAAGCGGCGCCGTGGGCGACGTCGTCCGCGTCGGCAAGCGCAGCGCGGCGGCGGGAACGACCGCCATCGTGGGGAGCACGACCAAGTACGCCACCCGGCAGTCCAACAACCAGGAGGGCGACGGCGGCGCCGCCAGCTACGGATGCCGCTCGAACGCGGCGCGCGAGGCGTGCCTGCTCGTGCTGAACCACCGCGACGGACGCGTCTTCAACTTCCGCAGTCACGGAGCGCTGTCGGCGGGCTTCATCGACGTCATCCCGCCGTCCGGCAAGTCGGCGAGCGACGTGGCGCCGTTCACCACCAACGCGAAGGGCGTGGCCACGGGCCTCAACGCGGACCAGGTCGACGGGCAGGGCGCGTCCGACATCGTCGCGGCCGCGCAGCCCAAGCTCGCGCAGGTGAATGCGGCGGGCACCCAGGCGACCGGACGCGGGCTGGCCCAGGCCGGCGCGGTCCAGAAGACCGGCGAGGGCGCCTACACCGTCACGTTCGCTACCGACGTCTCCAAGTGCGCCCTGACGGTGACGGAGACGACCACAACCGACGCCGGGGCGGCCGCGGCGGCGCCGAGCTCGAGCAACGTCAAGGCGGTTGACGTGGTCACGCGCGCCGGCGGCGGAGCGGACGGCACGGGCCCCACGGCGCCGGCCGACCGGCCGTTCCACCTCGTGGTGAGCTGCTGAGCGGAGGGGCCCGGCGGGCGGCCGCTCGCCGGGCCCGGCTCAGGTCGCGGCGGGCGGCCTCCAGCGCTTGCCGCGAAGCACGCCGCGCAGGCCGGTCCAGGCGAAGTTCATCAACCGCTGAGCCTGCTGCTCGCGCGGCTCGCCCGGGTGCGCCAGCGACCAGCTGGCCATCGCGATCGTGGCGCCGGTCAGGGCGTGGGCCAGCGGCTCGCTCTCGCGCGCCGCGTCGGGGTCGGCCCCGAGCCCCAGGGCGGTGTCCACGAACAGCTCGCCGAGCAGCTCCGCCATCGCGTCGCGAGCCCGTCCGGCCGCCGGCGCGAAAGGTCCCGCGCTCGTGGGCCCGTACGGGTACAGGACCGACCACGCCTCGCGGTTCTCGTCGACGAACTCGAACACGGCCAGCAGGCTGCGCCACAGCCGCAGCTCGGGCCGGCGCTCACCCTGGCTCGCCGCGCGCACCGCGTCGCGGAGCCGCTCGGCGCCGTGCTCCGCGCACGCCGTGAACAGGCCCTCCTTCGAGTCGAAGTACGCGTACAGCATCGGCTTGGTGATGCCGCAGGCGTCGGCGATGTCGTCCATCGACGCGTTGCCGTACCCGCGCCGCGCGAACAGCCGCGTGGCGGCGTCCACCATCTGCTCCTCGCGCATCGCGCGCGGGAGGCGGCGGCGCGTCTTGGGCCGGGTCGAGGCTCGCGATGCCATTGCACGGCGAGGATACGCGGCGCACTGGACCGCGGAACGGGGCCGCCCGAGCGTCCCCCGCCGCGGCTACGTTGCGGGCCGGCGGCCTGGTGGACGCGGCTTGTCGCGGCCCTTATCGTCAAACGGAGCAAATGGGCAAGACACTCGTAATCGCAGAGAAGCCGTCCGTCGGCCGCGACCTGGCGGCCGCGCTTCCGGGCAGCTTCAAGAACTCCAAGGACAAGACACACATCGACGGCGACGAGTTCGTCATCTCGTGGGCGGTCGGGCACCTGGTCGGCCTGGCCGCGCCTGACGAGTACGACCCGAAGCTCAAGAAGTGGCGCTTCGCCGACCTGCCGATCGTGCCGGACAAGTTCAAGCTCGTGCCGGTGGACGAGCGCTCGAAGAAGCAGCTCACCGCCGTCCACAAGCTCATGCGCAGCGACGAGATCGACCGGATCGTCAACGCCTGCGACGCCGGCCGCGAGGGCGAGCTGATCTTCGCGTACCTGTACGAGACCGCCGGCATCGACAAGCCCGTGCAGCGCCTGTGGCTCAGCTCGATGACCAAGAAGGCGATAGTCGAGGCGTTCGAGCGGCTGCGGCCCGGCTCCGACATGGAGCGGCTCGAGGCTGCCGCCCGCTCGCGCTCCGAGGCCGACTGGGTGGTGGGCATGAACGCCACGCGCGCGGCTTCCATACGCCTGCGGGCCGCGTTCGACGGCGCGGTCTCGCTCGGCCGCGTGCAGACGCCCACGTTGGCGCTGGTTGCCCGCCGCGAGGAGGAGATCCGCGCCTTCAAGCCGGAGCCGTACTGGCTCGTCGAGGGCGCCTTCGAGGCCGATCCGGAGCGCGGCTACCGCGGCCGCTACATGGGCGGCAAGCGCATCGCCGAGGACCTGGCGGCGCAGATCGTCGCGGATTGCCCGCACCAGACCGGGCAGATCACCAAGCCCGAGAAGAAGGAGGAGCGCGAGCGCCCGCAGCTGCTCTACGACCTCACGTCGCTCCAGCGCCACGCAAACACGCTCCACGGCTTCACCGCGCGGCGCACGCTGGGCGCGGCGCAGCGGCTCTACGAGGAGCACAAGGCCATCACGTACCCGCGCACCAGCTCGCGCTTCCTGCCCAGCGACCAGATCGCGGAGATCAAGCCGACGGCGGAGCTCGTGGGCCGCAACGCCGCGTACGCGAAGGGCGCCGAGTACGTGCTCTCGCTCGACAAGCTGCCGCTCGACCGCGTCGTCAACGACGCCAAGGTGGACGACCACCACGCGCTGGTGCCGACGCGCTCGGAGCACGACCTGGACCGCATGGGCTCCGACGAGCTGAAGATCTACGACCTGGTGGCCAAGCGCTTCCTGGCCATCTTCCATCCGGAGGCCGTGTTCGAGCGCACGCGCGTGGAGACCACGGTGGCCGAGCACGTCTTCCGCACCAGCGGCAGGAGGCTGGTCGAGGCCGGCTGGAAGGCCGTCTACGGCGACGAGGCGCAGCCCGAGGGCAAGCCCGACGACGACACCGGCGGCGACCAGCTGCTGCCACGGCTCGACCAGGGCGAGGACGTCGAGGTGCTCGAGGTCGAGTCGCTGCGCAAGGAGACCCAGCCGCCGCGGCGCTTCACGGAGGCGTCGCTGCTGGGCGCCATGGAGGCCGCCGGCAAGGACATCGACGACGTGGAGCTGCGCGAGGCCATGAAGGACTCCGGCATCGGTACGCCGGCCACGCGCGCCGCCATCATCGAGCGGCTGATCGACGTGGGCTACATCGAGCGCGAGGGCCGGGCGCTGGTGGCTACGGAGAAGGGCGTGCAGGTCATACGCCTGCTGGGCTCGCACCCGCTCACGAGCGCGGAGCTGACCGGCGACTGGGAGCGCCGCCTGGGGCTGATCGAGCAGGGACGCGACAGCCGCCCCGCGTTCATGAAGGACATCGCCAGCTTCGCCACGTCCACCGTCCAGGAGCTCGACAAGCTCAAGGACGTGAAGATCGAGCGCGCCAACCTGGGCCCGTGCCCGGTCTGCGGCCGCGACGTGATCGAGAACCGCAAGGGCTACTCGTGCTGGTCGAGGGACGACCCCGGCTGCGGCTTCGTGATCTGGAAGAAGAAGGCAGGCAAGATCCTGCCCCAGTCGGTGGTCAAGGAGCTGATGGCCACCAGCAGGACCGCCAAGCCGGTCACCGGCTTCAAGGGCCGCTCCGGACGCACGTTCCGCGCCAAGCTCAAGCTCGAGCAGAACGAGGAGGGCAAGTGGCGCGTGGAGTTCGACGAGGAGTGGGCCAACCAGCCGCGGCCGCAGCCGCCGGCCGAGGACGCGGACGGGGACGGCGCGGCCCCCGCCGCCGCGTCCGGGGACAACGGCGCGCCGGCCGACGACGGCGCCGGGCGCACTCCGAAGACGATCGCCTGAGCCCGACATGTGGGTGAGGATCGGCTCGGGCGAGGGCGAGGGCCTGTCCGTGCGCGTGGAGGGCGAGCGCTTCCTGGTCGGCTCCGGCGAGGAGTGCCAGCTGATGGTGAGCGGCCCGGGCGTGTCGCCGCTGCACGCCTACTTCGAGCGCCACGACGACGGGACGGTCTCGCTGCACGACCTCGGGTCCGAGACCGGCACCTTCGTCGACGGCCGCCGGCTCGAGGGCGTCGCGTCGATTCGCGGCGGCGAGGAGATCCGGATCGGCGACACGCTGCTCGGCGCGAGCGTGGACGACCCCGAGGAGGAGGCGCGACTGCTGCACGAGTCCGAGGGCGAGCAGGACGAGCCGGCGGCCGCCGTCCGGGTGCACACCGAGGGCCAGACGGTGGAGGTCGTGCCGGCCCCGGACGACGACGGCGACGGCGACCCCGACGAGCCCGCGACCGTGCGCGTGACCACGGAGGGCGAGGCGGTGGAGGTGGTGCCCGCGCGCGAGCGGCGGCGCCTGGTGAGGCTCACGCGCGAGGCGGCGATCGCCGCCGGCATCGCGCTGGCGGTGGCGGTGGGCGTGCTGGTCTACGCCCTCTCGCGCGGTGACGGCGGCCCCGACGTGGCGGGGCTGGTGGCGAACGCGAAGCCCGAGACGGTCCTGATCAAGGCCAGGGCCGGCAAGCAGGGCCAGGGTGGGAGCGGCTGGGTGCTCGACGCCCCGGCCGGCCTGGTGGTCACCAACTTCCACGTCGTCAACGGCGGCAGCGAGTTCGTCGTCGGGGTCGACGACGAGCCGCGCAGGGCGTCCCTGGTGGCGGCGGCGCCCTGCGAGGACCTGGCCCTGCTGCGCGTCCCCGATCCCGAGGGCCTGAAGACCTTCCCGCTCGGCTCCCAGGGCGGGGTGGAGCAGGGCGACCCGGTCCTGGCGCTGGGCTACCCCGCCAACGCCAGCCTGGAGGACAAGCTGACGAGCACGACCGGCAACGTGTCGGTGCCCAAGACCGCCCTCCACGTCCCGGCGCAGGACGCCGCGCCGCTGGACGACGTGATCCAGACGGACGCCGCGCTCAGCCCGGGCAACTCCGGCGGCCCCCTGATCGACCGCGACGGGCGGCTGATCGGGGTGAACACCGCGATCCTCACGAGCCTGGGCCGCGAGCCGCTCAACGGGCAGGGCTACGCGATCGGGGTGGACCGCGTGAAGGAGGTCGTGGAGGGGCTTCGCACCGGCCGCTCGCGGGGCTGGGCCGGCTTCGGCCTCGAGTTCCCGCCGGCGCGCTTCTTCGCCAGGAACCGCGTGCCGCCCGGGGTCCTGGCCACGCGCGCCGTCCCGGGCACCGAGGCCGAGCGAGCCGGTGTCGGCAACGTCTTGATCACCTCGATCGACGGCGCCAGGCTCGAGCCGACGCTGCGCAGCTACTGCGACGCCGTACGCTCGGTCGACAGCGGGCACGAGGCCGTGCTCGCCGTGGTCGCCAAGCCGCAGGCGCCGGCCAAGCTCGTCCGCGTCAAGTTCCAGTAGCACGCGCGGTGAGGGAGCGGACCATCACCGCTGGAGCGCGTGCGCACGGGTTCGCCCGGGCCGGCGTGCGAGCACTGCGCGGTGCGACCGGGTTTCCATTGCACGTCCTCACGTTCACGAATCTCTACGAGGATCTGCGCGCTCGTCTCCGGTTCCTGGCCAGCCCGCGGGATCGGCGCGCGGAGCGCGCCGCCAAGGCGGATGCCCGCACACCGTCGGACTGGCTCGACGTCTCCCATGCGTACTTCGGAGTGGGTGCTCTACAGGTGCGCGAGGAGATCCTCGCGCTCTTGGAGATGGCGGCCGGCAATTCCACGCGTGTGGTCTGCGAGATAGGGGCCTACGACGCCGGCACCAGTCTGCTGATGAGTCGAGCGGTTCCGGGCGTCGAAGCGCTCGTGGTGGTGGATCTGTTCGTGAAGAACCGCTGGCGGCTGCGGCAGGGTGTCCCGAGCGGTCAAACCATTCACGTGGTCGATGGAGACTCGCGACATCCGAGAACCGTGGCCCGGGTGCGCCGGAAGCTCGGAGGTCGCAAGATCGACTTCCTGTTGATCGACGGCGATCACTCCTTCGCGGGAGTGATGCAGGACTTCTTGACCTATCGCCACTTCGTCCGCCCGGGTGGGCTGATCGCGTTTCACGACATCGTGCCTGTGCGGACGCCCGGGTCGGAGCTGTCGGCAGGTGACGTGCCG
>DASVQK010000114.1:0-4603 GCA_036389105.1 Thermoleophilaceae bacterium | reverse complement strand
GGCCTCGGCGAGGAAGCCTGTCAGGGCTTCGGTGTCCGGGCGGTCCTTGCGCAGGGTCGGGACGAGCAGGGCGTCCGCCTCGACGGTCTGGGCGGCCATGGCGGAGAGGACGCCGTCGGGGCCGAGCTCGAGGTAGCGGGTTACGCCTTGGGTCTCCAGGTGGCGGATGCCGGCGGCGAAGCGGACGGGCTCGCGGACGTGGCGCGTCCAGTAGTCGGGGGAGGCGATCTCGTCGGCAAGTTCTCCGGTCAGGTTCGAGACGATCGGGATCCGCGGCGGCTCGTACTCGAGGCTCTCCGCCAGCTCGCGGAACTCGTCGAGCATCGGCTCCATCAGCTGCGAGTGGAAGGCGTGGCTGACGCGCAGCCTGGAGGTGCGGCGCTCCTTCGACTCCCACTCCTTCGCCAGCTCTTCGATCGCGTCTGCGTCGCCTGAGACGACGGTCGAGCGCGGGGCGTTTACAGCGGCTATCGAGAGGCTGGGATCGAGGTCTTCTGTGACCTCGTCCTCGCTTGCCTCGATCGCGACCATCGCGCCGCCCTCGGGCAGCGCTCCCATCAGCTTCCCGCGCGCTGCGACGAGCTTGCAGGCGTCGGAGAGCGAGAGGACGCCGGACACGTGGGCAGCCGCAAGCTCGCCGATCGAGTGGCCGATCAGGAAGTCGGGCTTGAGGCCGAAGGACTCCATGAGCCTGAACAGCGCGACCTCGACCGCGAACAGCGCCGCTTGCGTGTTCTCGGTCCGATCGAGCTCCCCCTCATTGCCCGCGAACGTCAGCTCCTTGAGCCCGTCCCCGAGCTCCGCGCAGACCGCGTCGAACGCCTCGGCGAAGGCTGGGTACGCGTCGTAGAGCTCGCGCCCCATCCCGACGCGCTGCGCGCCCTGGCCGGTGAACATGAACGCCGTCTTGCCGCCGGTTGCGGAGCCCTCGACCACGCCGGACGCCGGCTCGCCGCGCGCGATCGCCTCGAGACCGGCCAGCAGCTCCTCGCGATCGCTCCCGACGACGGCCGCGCGGTGGTCGAGCCGCGCGCGCCCGGTCGCAAGCGTGAACGCCACGTCGAGCGGCTCGAGCTCCGCGTTCGCCTGCACGTGCGCGCGCAGCCGCTCCGCCTGCTCCCGCAGCGCCGCCTCGCTCTTCGCCGACACGAGCCACGGCAGGCTGTCCTGCCCAGTGGTTGCTATGGACCCCTTAGGCAGGACGGCGGCGTCGGCGGGCGCCTCCTCGAGGATCACGTGCGCGTTGGTGCCGCTGACGCCGAACGAGGAGATTCCCGCGCGGCGCGGGCGGTCGCCCGCCGGCCACGGCTCGGGCTCCACGAGCAGCTTCACGTCGCCGGCCGACCAGTCAACGTGCGGCGTCGGCTCGTCCAGGTGCAGCGTCTTCGGCAGCTCGCCGTTGCGCAGCGCCATCACGGTCTTGATGATTCCCGCGGCGCCCGCGGCGGCCTGGGTGTGTCCGATGTTGGACTTGATCGAGCCGACGCGCAGCGGGCCGTCGGCGCGCTCCTGGCCGTAGGTCTCGAGCAGCGCCTGCGCCTCGATCGGGTCGCCGAGCATGGTGCCGGTGCCGTGCGCCTCCACGGCGTCGATCTCCCCCGCGGACAGGCCCGCGTTGGCCAGCGCCTGGCGGATCACGCGCTCCTGCGACGGGCCGTTCGGGGCGGTCAGTCCGTTGCTCGCGCCGTCCTGGTTGACCGCGCTGCCGCGCACCACCGCCAGCACGCGGTGGCCGCGCCGGCGCGCCTCCGACAGCCGCTCGACCACCAGCAGGCCCGCCCCCTCCGACCAGCCGGTGCCGTCGGCCGCCGCCGCGAACGACTTGCAGCGCCCGTCCGGCGCCAGGCCGCGCTGGCGGCTGAACTCGATGAACAGCGAGGGCGTGGACAGCACGGTGACGCCGCCCGCCAGCGCCAGCGAGCACTCGCCAGAACGCAGCGCCTGGCTGGCCAGGTGCAGCGCCACCAGCGACGACGAGCACGCCGTGTCGACCGTGACCGCCGGGCCCTCCAGCCCGAACGCGTACGCCACCCGGCCGGTGACCACGCTGCCCGCCGAGCCGATTCCCAGGTATCCCTCGAGGTCCGCCGGCGCCGACCCCGAGCCGCCGCCCGCCATGCCGTAGTCCTGGTACATGACGCCGGCGAAGACGCCCGTCTGGCTCCCGGCGACGGATCCGGGGTCGATCCCCGCGTGCTCGAACGCCTCCCACGCCACCTCCAGCAGCAGCCGCTGCTGCGCGTCCATCGCCAGCGCCTCGCGCGGGCTGATGCCGAAGAACGCGGCGTCGAACTCGGGCGCCTCGTGCAAGAAGCCGCCCTCGCGCGAGTACGAGGTGCCGGTGTGCTCGGGGTCGGGGTCGTACAGGCGCTCGAGGTCCCAGCCGCGGTCGGTGGGGAAGCGCGAGATCGCGTCGCCGCCGGACGCCACCAGCTCCCACAGCTCGTCGGGCGACCGGACGCCGCCGGGGTAGCGGCAGGCCATGCCCACGATGGCGATCGGCTCCTCGGTGTGCGCGGCCTTCCGCGCGGTGGCCGGAGCGGCCCGCGCCGCGCCATCGACCCGGGAACGCAGCAGCTTGGCCACGGCGGTCGGCGTGGGGTGATCGAAGACGAGCGTGGCGGGCAGTCGCAGCCCGCTGGCCGGGCCGAGGCGGTTGCGCAGCTCGACCGCGCCGAGGGAGTCGAAGCCGAGGTCCTTGAACGACTGGTCGGCGTCGATGGCGTCCGGGCCGGCGTGCCCGAGCACCGCGGCCACCTCGGCGCGCACCAGTTCCAGCACGACCGGGCCCCACTGCTCCTCGGGCACGTCCGCCAGTCGCTTGCGCAGTGCGCCGCCGCCGTCGGGCGCCCGGCGTGCCGGCACGCGGACCTGTCCGCGGAGCGGCGCGGGCATCACCCCGGCGCGCGCCAGCGCGCGGAGGGCCGCGACGTCGAGCCGCACCGGGACGAGCAGCGGGTCCTCGCGCGCCGTGGCCGCGTCGAAAAGCTGGAGCCCCCGCTCGGTCTCCAGCGCCTCCACGCCGATCCGTCCCATGCGCTCGATGCCCTCCGCGCCCAGGCGGCCGGCCATGCCGTCGACCTGCCGCCACAGACCCCAGGCGAGCGACGTGGCGCGCGACCCGTTCGCGCGGCGGTGCTGGGCCAGCGCGTCGAGCGCGGCGTTCGCCGCCGCGTAGTTGCCCTGGCCGGGACTGCCCAGCACGCCCGCGATCGAGGAGAAGAGGACGAACTGAGCCAGGTCGAGGTGCTCGGTCAACTCGTGCAGGTGGAGCGCCCCGTCGAGCTTGGGACGCATCACGCCGTCGACCTGCTCGGGGCTGAGTGTCTCGATCGTCGAGTCGTCCAGCACGCCGGCCGCGTGCACCACGCCGCACAGCGGATGCTCGGCGGGGATCGAGTCCAGCAGGGCCGCCAGCCGGTCGCGGTCGGCGACGTCGCAGGCGACCACCTTCGCCGTGCAGCCGAGCTCCGCCAGCTCCCGCTCCAGATCGGCGGCTCCATCCGCCTCCGGACCGCGGCGGCTGGTCAGCAGCAGGTTGCGGATCCCACGGTCGGCGGCCAGGTGGCGCGCCATCACCGCGCCCAGGCCTCCGGTCGCGCCGGTGATCAGGACCGTCCCGTCCGGGTCGAGCGCGGGGGCGTCGGGCTGGTCCTCGGCGGGCGCGGGCGCGCGCGCAAGGCGCGGGGCCAGCAGGGCGCCGTCTCGCAGGGCGAGCTGCGGCTCGTCGGCGCCCAGCGCGGCCGCCAGCGCCCGCCAGGATGCCTCCGAGCCGTCCACGTCGGCGAGGAGGAAGCGATCCGGGTGCTCGAACTGGGCGCTGCGGACCAGGCCCCACAGCGGCGCCGCGGTCAGATCCGGCGCTTCCTCGTCCCTCGCGGCGACGGCGCCGTGGGTGACGAGTACCAGCCGCGAGTCGGCCAAGCGCTCGTCCGCCAGCCAGGTCTTGAGCAGCTCCAGCGTCTGCTTCACACCCGCGCGCGCGGCCTCGGCGGTGGTCGTGGTGGGGGTCTTGCCACCGGCGGGCCCCACCTCCACCAGCACTGCGTCCGGGACCGGCGCGTCCGCGGCGATCGCCTCGCCGAGCGCGGCCAGCTCGCCGAAGGGCTCGGCGTCGATTCCGCTCGCCCGGGCGATCTCGCCGATCGCAGCCAGGCGGCGCGGCGTGCCGTTCGATGTGGCCAGGGGCACCTCGACCCAATCGAGGACGAACAGCGGCTCGCGGCCTGCGCTGCGCGTCCCTTCGAACTGGGCGGGATCGATCGGCCGCGCAGTCAGCCCCTCGACGGCCAGCGCGGGCGCCCCGGCCTCGTCCAGGGCCGCCAGGCTGAGCTCGTTGTCGCCGGTCGGGCTCAGGCGAACGCGCAGCGAGCTGGCGCCGCGCGTGTGCAGGCGCACACCTGCCCACGAGAACGGCACCCGGACCTCGGACTGCGCATCCCCGAGCAACAGCGCGTGCAGTGCCGCGTCGAACAGCGCCGGATGCAGGCCGAAGCGGCGGGCGTCGGGCTCCTGGGCCTCGGCGAGCGCGACCTCGGCGAACACCTCCTCGCCGCGGCGCCAGGCGGCGCGCAGGCCCTGGAAGGCGGGGCCGTAGCCGAAG
>DASVQK010000113.1:0-15517 GCA_036389105.1 Thermoleophilaceae bacterium | reverse complement strand
CTTCGGCTACGGCCCCGCCTTCCAGGGCCTGCGCGCCGCCTGGCGCCGCGGCGAGGAGGTGTTCGCCGAGGTCGCGCTCGCCGAGGCCCAGGAGCCCGACGCCCGCCGCTTCGGCCTGCATCCGGCGCTGTTCGACGCGGCGTTCCACGCGGGGATGGGTGACCGCCTGACCGAGAGCGGCCCGGTGGGGACGGGTCAGCTGCCGCTGCCGTTCGGCTGGAGCGGAGTGCGCCTGCACAGCACCGGCGCCAGCTCGCTGCGCGTCCGCTTCGCGCGCGTGGGCGATGCCGCGATCAGCGTGACCGCGCTGGACGAGACAGGCGCGCCGGTCCTCTCCGTGGACACGCTGCTGGCGCGGCCGGTGGACGCCTCACAGCTCCAGCGGGCCGGCCGGACCGCCCACGAGTCGCTCTACCGGCTCGAGTGGGTGGACGTGCCGAGCCCGTCGTCCAACGGGAGCCCGCCGCGCCTGGCGCTGCTCGGTGAGGGGCTGGACCTGGAAGCCGACACCTACGGCGACCTTGCCGCGCTCGGCGAGGCGATCGACGACGCCGGCGGCACCGCGCCCGACGTCGTGCTCGCCCTGGCCGCGTCCAGCGGCGCCGGCGACGTGGCGCCCGCGGCGCACGAGGCCGTCCGGCGAACGCTGGAGCTGCTCCAGGCGTGGCTGGCCGACGAGCGGCTGACCGACCGCCAGCTCGTCTTGATCACGAAGCACGCTGTGGCAACCGCCGCCGGCGAGGCCGAAGCGCCGGACCTCCGGACGGCGGCGCTCACCGGCCTGCTGCGCAGCGCGCACTCCGAGCACCCCGACCGCTTCCGGCTGATCGACGTGGACGGATCCGATGCGTCCTGGGGAGCGCTCGCGCCCGCGCTGGCCACCGGCGAGCCGCAGCTCGCCCTGCGCGACGGCG
The DNA here is from genome assembly GCA_036389105.1 of Thermoleophilaceae bacterium. Classification (GTDB taxonomy): domain Bacteria; phylum Actinomycetota; class Thermoleophilia; order Solirubrobacterales; family Thermoleophilaceae; genus AC-37. The sequence continues at coordinate 14,603 of DASVQK010000113.1, read as the reverse complement.
CCATCCGCGCGCCGCGGCTGGCGCGCGTGCCCGCGCCCACCGACGAGCCCGCCTTCGGCCCGATCGACACCGACGGGACGGTCCTGATCACCGGCGGCACCGGCGGCCTGGGCGCTCTGATCGCGCGTCACCTGGTGGCCGAGCACGGGGTGCGCAACGTCCTGCTCGCCAGCCGCCGCGGGCCCAAGGCGGAGGAAGCGGCCGAGCTGGAGACGGAGCTGGGCGCGCTCGGCGCCGCGGTCACCGTTTCCGCCTGTGACGTGACCGACCGAGGCCAGCTCGCTGCGCTCCTCGACTCGATTGCGGCAGAGCACCCGCTGACGGCGGTCATCCACACCGCGGGCGTGCTCGACGACGGGACGATCGAGTCGCTCACGCCCGCGAAGGTCGAGCGCGTGATGCGTCCCAAGGTCGACGCCGCGCTCCACCTGCACCAGCTGACCGAGGGGCTCGACCTGTCCGCGTTCGTGCTCTTCTCGTCGGCGGCCGGCACCCTTGGCGGCGCCGGCCAGGGCAACTACGCGGCGGCGAACGTCTTCCTCGACGCGCTCGCCCAGCACCGCCGCGCCCGCGGCCTGCCCGCGACGTCCCTGGCCTGGGGACTGTGGGCGCAGGCGAGCGGCATGGCGGGCGGCGCCAACGAGGCCGACCTCGAGCGCGTGGGGCGGCAGATCCAGGCCCGCATGGGACTGGTCGCGCTCTCGCCGGACGAGGGCGTCGACCTCTTCGACGCCACCCGCGCCCTGGACGACCCGCTGCTGGTGCCGGCGCGACTCGACATGGCCGGCCTGCGCGCCCAGGCACGCGCCGGCTCCCTGCCGGCCATCCTGCGCGGCCTGGTCCGGGCACCCGTTCGCCGAGACCGCGCCGACGGCGACTCGCTCGCTCGCCGGCTGGCCGCCGTGCCCGAGGAGGAGCGCGACGGCCTCGTGCTCGACCTCGTGCGCGGCGAGGTGGCGGCAGTGCTCGGTCACGCCGGTCCCGATGCCGTCGACGGCGACCGGCAGCTGATCGAGCTCGGGCTGGACTCGCTGGGAGCCGTCGAGCTGCGCAACCGCCTCAGCCAGGCCACCGGGCTGCGGCTTCCGGCCGCAGCCATGCTCGAGCAGCCCACCCCGGCCGCCCTGGCGGGCTACCTGCGCCAGCGCCTGCGCGAAGCCGGCGCGGGTGGCGGCGACGGCGCGCCTTCAGCCGCGCCCGGCGCGCAAGCGGTCACGCTGGGCTCGCTGGTCCGTCACGCCCACCGGGACGGCTCGCTGGTCGACGCCATCCCGCTGCTGATGGAGGCGTCGCGGTTCCGCGCCGCGTTCGGCTCGCTGTCCGAGCTCGGGACCGCTCCGCAGGCGGTCCCGATCGCGACGGGAGACGCGCTGCCGAGGCTCATCTGCCTGCCCACCTACCTGGCGAGCTCGGGACCGCACCAGTTCGTCCGCTTTGCGAAGGCGTTCGCGGGCGAGCGGGGGGTGGCGGCGCTGGCGCTGCCCGGGTTCGGCGCGGACGAGCCGGTGCCGGCCACCTGGAGCGCGGCGGCGGAGGCTCTGACCGAGTCCGTCCGGCAGGCCGCCGCGGGCGACCCGTTCGCGATCGTCGGCTACTCGATCGGCGGCGCGCTGGCCCACGCCGTCGCCGAGCGGCTGGAGGACGAGGGCCCGGCCCCGTGCGGCGTGGTCCTGATCGACACCTACGCGCCCGAGGGGGCCGCGGAGCTGGCCGAGGTGTTCTCCGACGCCATGGGGCAGCTGCTCGACATGAGCAGCGAGCTGATCTCGATCGAGGACGGCGGGCTGATGGCGATGGGCGCCTACATGCGCCTGTTCCGCGACTGGGAGCCGGGTCACGTCGACGCGCCGACGTTGCTGATCCGCGCCGGCGAGCCGCTCGGCGACGCCTTCGAGGGGGGCCGGCTGCCGTCGTGGCAGCTGCCGGAGGACGTGGTCGAGGTGCCCGGCCGGCACTTCGAGCTGATCGAGGACGGCGCCGAACGGACGGCGCGCGCGGTGGAGGCCTGGATGGCGGAGCGGATCGGCTCCGCACCCGCTCTCGAGAGCGGTCGATAGGGGCGCGCACCGACCGCGACGCCCCTCCGCGCGAAGCGGTATCTTGCGTCGACCGTGATGCGCCGGCTCAAAGCCCCGCACGACTGGATTGCCGCGCTCGGCGACATCGCGAAGTTCTCCGGTCGCGCGTTTGGCGAGGTCCTGGGCCTCCGCGTCTTCCGGTTCTTCGGCGAGGCGCTGCGGCAGGCCGGCATCCTCATCACCGGCTCCACGCTCGTCATCTGGGGCCTGGCGTTCATCCTCGGCCTGCAGTGCGGCATCGAGGGCGCGTACTTCAGCCGCTCGGTGGGCGCCCCGGCCAACGCCGGCGTGTTCAGCGCCTGGTGCGACCTGCGCGAGATCATGCCGTACGCGTTCGGCTACATGATGTCGGCCAAGGTGGGCACCGGCCTCGTGGCCGAGATCGGCGCCATGCGGATCACGGACGAGATCGACGCGCTCGAGGTCATGGGCATCAGCTCGATGACCTTCCTGTGCGGCACGCGCCTGCTCGGCGCGCTCATCGTGCTGCCGTTCATGTACCTGGCGGCGGTCGGCGCCGGCTTCTTCGCGAGCTACCTGGCGGTGGTCCAGCAGATCGGGGAGGTCAGCTCAGGAGGGTTCTTCCTGATCTTCTGGATGTTCCAGAACCCACCCGATCTCTTGTACAGCCTGATCAAGGGCATGGCGATGGCCATCGTCATCGTCCTGGTCGGCACCTATTACGGATACACGGCCGGCGGAGGTCCGGTCGGGGTGGGGACCGCCACCGCGAAGTCGATGGTCCTCAACACCGTGATGGTCCACCTCGTGGGCATGCTCGGCACCCAGATCTTCTGGGGCGCCAATCCAAGAGCGCCGATAGGCGGCTGACCCGCGGCGGCTGCGGGCCGTCGCGACGGCAGACGCTCAAGAGTCCTTGAGCAACGCGCGCCCCTACGGCCGCGGGCCGTAGGGCTTGCCGGTCCTCAGGGACCACGACCCGCCGTCGAAGAAGCTTCCCGAGTGCTCCTCACCGCCGATCTGCTTGGGCAGGAGGTTGGACGGCAGGAAGCGAGGGGCGAGGAAGAGGAACAGCGGCTCCCCGGCGGCCGGCGCGGAGGGCCGCCACGGCGCCAGGAGGGTGTCGGTGAACGGGCGCGGGCTGCGCAGCCGGCGGGCGATCGCGTCGGGGTCGGTCCCCGCGCGCAGCCCCTCGGCGATCGCCAGGCCGGCCACGTAACCGCGCAGCCCCGAGATCGACGCGCGATCGGGCCGGAAGAGGTCGCGCTGGCCGGCCAGGTAGCGCAGCCCGTCGCCGGTGGCCGGCAGGACCTCCGTCGGCGACGCGATCGCCCCTGACTGCCCGAGCGCCCCCGAGCGGAGCACGAAGCGCTCGTCGAGCAGCGGGCTCGCGGCCAGCACCGGCGCCGGCGCCACGTGGCGGGCCGCCTGCTCGACCCCCACGGCGCGCAGCGTGCGGGCGAGCGTCCCCGCGTCCCCGTCCAGGAAGACGGCCGCGTGGCGGCGGGGATCGAGGGCCGCCCGCAGGCCCGCCGGCCGAGTGGCGACCCCCGCCGGCAGGCGGACCACTCCGAGGCCCGCCGGCTCGAGCGCGGCCCGCAGGCCGGCGATCCGCGCCGCGGGCGCGGTGTCGGGCGCGCCCGCCGACGGCGCCACCACCGCGGCCACCGACCGGGCCCCGCCGCCGCGCCCGACCCGCTGGGACAGCAGGTACTGGCCCACCGCGACGCCCTCGGCGCGGGGCTCCCCGGCCGTGCGCCAGACGCGCGGGCCGTTCACGGGCGGGACGGCCGGGTCGGCCACGACGGTGGGCAGCCCGCCCGCCGCCTGCACCGCCGCCGTGGCCCCGCCGCCGCACGGCGCCAGGAGGGCCACGGCGCCGCGCGCCCGCGCCGCCCGCACCGCGATCGCCGCCCGGGCGGGATCGCCGCCGTCGTCCTCCACGCGCGCGACCACCTTCCGGCCGCCGTCCAGGCCGCCGCCGGCGTCGAAGCGCCCGATCGCGAGGATCGCCCCCTGAGCCTGCTCCCGGCAGCGGCTGGCCGCCGTCCCGGTCAGGTCGGCGGTCATCACGAGCTCGCGCGGCGCCGGTCCCGGCGCCGGCGGATCCCCGATCGCCAGCGGGACCGGCGCGATCGTGCGCCGGCCGTCCACGGCCGGGGTGGCGTACCAGGTGCCGGGCGCCGGCAGGGTCGCGCGTGCCGACCACGTCCCGGACGGCCGCCGGCTCAGGATCGCGCGAACGGATCCCGGGGCGCAGTCGCAGCGCAGCGTGACCTCCACGGCGCGCGCCGGGGCCGGCTCCTCGCCCCGGCCGCGCGCCGTCGGCGTGGCCGCGATCGTGTTCCGCCCCGGCCGCGCGGGCGCGACCGTGAGCGGGACCGTCACGTCGCCGGTCGTGGGCGTGGCGAACGCGGCTCCCGCGAGCAGATTGCCCCGCTGCGCCGGCAGCAGCTGGCCACGGCCGGGCGGCAAGCCGATCAGCGTGGAAGCGAGCACGGCGATCGCCACCGCACCGAGCGCCTCCGCGCGCAGGGCGCGGCCCCCCGCCCGGCCCCGCCGCGCGGCCAGCGCCGTGAGGAGCGCCGCGGGGCCCAGCGTCAGCAGGAGGATCGTCTTGGCGATCACCACCCGCCCGTAGTCGGACCAGCGCAGGAAGTACCACTCGTCCACCTCGCGGACCGCCGCCAGGATCCCGGTGAGCGCCAGCACCGCAACGCTGGCGGCCGCCACCCAGGCGAACGCCCGCAGCGCCCGCGCCTCGCGTGCGCACGTGACGAGGTACACCAGGCCGCCCATCCACAGCCCGGCAGCCACCACGTGCACCACCTGGACCGCCGACGCGGCCGTCTCGCCGCCCGTCACGGTCTGGACGTGCGTGGCCAGCGCGTAGGTCATCAGCGCCGTGTAGCCGGCGGCCCCCAGCAGCAGGTCCGCCGTGCGCTCGCCGCCGCGGCGCCGCGCCGCCAGCGCGGCCGCTCCCGCCAGGGCCAGCACCCCCCCGATACGCACCAGCGCGAGCACTCCGGTCGGCTGCGCCACCAGCACGCTGAGCGAGTGGCCCGTGCCGGCGTACGCCGCGTCCACGGCGGCATACGCGCTGGCCGCGAGCACGGCCGCACTCGCTGCCCGCGCCGCGGCCATCCAGCGCGCGTCGGGCCCGGCCCGCAGCATCCGCCGGAGGACCGCCCCCGCCAGGAGCAGCCCCGACGCCACCAGCGCCAGCCAGCGCACTCCGATCCCGAGGAAGCCCTCGCTGCCGCTGGACTGGCTCCCCCGCACGCCGGGCGCCCCCAGCTGCTCGACCCCGGGCGGCGGGGCGCCCCCGGCGCGCGGTACGCCGAAGCGGAAGCTGCCCGAGACGGTGTGGCCGTCGTCGCCGACGGCGACCCAGCGAGTGGTGTAGACGGCAGGCGGCAGCCGGCCGCGGAGGGCCGCCGTGAGCGTGCTCGAGCCGCGGCGCTTGGGCTCCGCGACGCGGATCCGGCCGGTCGGGCCCGAGACCCGGACGCTCGACAGCTGCGGGATCACGCGCTCCGTGAACGAGAGCACCACGGCCCGCGGCGGCGACTGCGCCACCACCCCGGCCGCGGGGGCCGCCTGCACCAGCGACGGGTGCGCCGACGCGGGGGCCGCGAACGCCAGCAGAAAGGCCACGGCGAGCGCCGCCGCGGCACGCGGCGACCCTGCGAGCGAATACGGCCGAGCGCGCATGCGCGCGCGAAATTGTCCCTGTTCTACCGGCGTCGGGAGAACGGGCGCGGACCCTTTTGACTCACGGTAATCTGCGGCTACCATGGGCATCCGCAGAGGTATCACGAGCACGGGAGCTGGTTTGCGTCGGGTAATCGCGCTGGGAGGGCTGATCGCCGGGATCGCGCTATGCGCGCTCGCGCCCGGCGCGTCCGCGAGCACGTTCACGGGCGACTGCACGTGGGACGGCTACATGAAGTTCCTGCCGAAGATGACGTGGGTCGTAACCCCGGCCGGCTACGAGCTGCACTCCAAGGGGCGCTGCAAGGGCCTCCTCGACGGCGAGCCTTTCGACGGCAAGTCGAGCGCCGACGTGCTGGCCGACATGCACCAGCCGATGTCCTGCGCGGTGGGTCAGTCGTTCAAGGACGGCCCGGCCGTGCTGCGCTTCGCCAAGGGCGCGCTCGACGCGGACCTCGCCGATGGCACCACCAAGCCGCCGTCGATCAACAACCCTCCGGCCAAGACTTCGAAGAAGAGCAAGCACAAGAAGAAGAAGCACAAGAAGAAGAAGAAAAAGAAGAAGAGGAGCACCCACAAGGCGTCGACGGTGACGGCCGCTGTGGCCGACCCGGTCGATCCCGAGCTCGAGATCACGATCGACGAGATCAACCTGACCAACCAGGCGGCGCTGCACGTGAACGGGGCGTCGGCCGGACACGGGGTTGCGTACGGCCAGTGGGTGAACTTCGATGCCGGGAAGGTCTTCAGCGACTGTGCGGGCGACGGCCTGCCGGGACTGGACTTCCACGTGGAACTGCACGTACTCAGCCAGCTCTACGGCTGAGACAGGTCAAACAGACATAGACATCATCGGATCGGACTCGGGGGGCGAGAGATGCGAGAAGGGCGAACTGGTTCACGATCGCGAGCGAGGCTGCGCGGCACGCTGGCGGCCCTCTGTCTGGCGGTCACCGCCGCCCTGGCATTCGCGGTCGTCTCGTCCGCCACGGGCCAGAAGAGCGGGGCCGAGAAGTCCGAGTGGCTGGCCAACAAGCTGCTCGCCGAGTCCGACTCGCCGAGCGGGCTGAAGAACAACCTCGCTGAGGGCGCGCTCGCGGCGCGCGACAGGGCCAGCAAGGAGTGGACGGCGGCCGTGGCGCGCTACAAGGAGGCGGTCGCCAAGGCCAACAAGGAGAGCGGCGCGGACCGCACCCGGCTTCTCAACGCGGCTCAGAAGCTCGCCCCGAGCCCGCTCGCCAAGCCCGAGTACGTGCTCGTCTGGTCGAGCCACGCCAACGCCTCCGACGAGAACACCGCGCAGGTCCGGACCGACTCGGGGGACATCCAGTCGAACCCGACCCAGTACACGGGCAGCCTCAAGGACCGCTTCATCCCGGGCGCCGACGGCTTCCAGGTGCTCGACGCCCGCCGCATCAACCTCGACGGCTCCCCGAACCCGACCTACGGGCACGTCGTGAACTTCGCCCAGCTGCCTCTGCCGTGGGGCTGGGAGACCGAGGCCCACCACATGCAGTACCAGTGGAACGACGGCGACCCGATCGTCGCCGGCGGCCTGTACAACGACACGACCTTCGTCGTGGGCCTGAAGGACGCGCCCAACCTGGCGCTGCTCAACACGATCACGCCTCCGGAGACACTGGGCGGATCGGTTCCCGACGCCTATGACGGCGCCGGCAAGGGCACGTTCATCGGCACCTACATGGGCGGCCCCAACTCGAACTACGCCGGCTCGCCCGGCGAGGCGGTGGCGCTCAAGCCAGACCCTGAGAAGGGCCTGGTCGTCGCTTCCGAGGTGCCCGGCGGCGTCGTGGGAGCGCGCGAGACCGGCAACCCCGGCGGCATTCCCGAGCCGTGCGCCCAGGACGAGGCCGCGCCGCTCGACACCTGCTCCAACCCGCACGGCGTCCAGATCCGGCCCGACCTGAACCGGATGGTCACGGCCGACTACGGCGAGCCCAAGTTCGTGGTCATGGACCCGTTCAAGCCGGACGGCGGGCGCTTCTTCCGCCCGACGGTCCGTGTGTGGGACACGACCGACCAGAACAACCCCAAGCTCATCTCGGTGGCGCACATGCCGAAGGGCTGGCGGGCGCTCAACCGCACCAACGTGAACACGATGCACGACAACCGCGGGGTCATGGAGGACGCCAAGACGTGGCCCAAGACGGAGGACTTCCCGGGCACGCTCGAGTCGAAGGGCATGTTCTCCGGATCCATGTGCGGCGGCGGCATCTTCTTCGCGCCGGACATCACCAAGCTGAAGGGCGATTCCTCGCGCGAGTGGAAGCAGGTCTGGGACGACGGGATCTCCCTGAAGGCGGCCCGCAACCAGTCCCTCGACAACTTCATGGAGAACGAGGGACCGTGCCAGGGCGGCGCGTGGCACCAGGTGACGCGCAACAACCGCTGGCTGTTCAGGGCCGTGACCGGCGCGGCGCCGAACATCGAGAACCTCTCGACGAACGGCCAGCCCGTCAAGGTCGTCTACAACCTGAACATCGAGGCCCTGGTCAAGTCGGGGCAGGACGGCAAGATCGCGTGTGACCTGGTCCGCGGGATCGACACCGACGGCGACGGGCACGTGGACATCAGCTCCGGCGACACCGTTCGGCGGGTGGCCGACGGCGAGCAGGTCGCCGACTGCCCGCGGCTGATCTCGACGGTGACGGTCGACGACCCGACCACCGGCGGCCCGCACTGGGGAGCGATCGACAACCAGAGCCTGACTCAGAACGGGTTCCCGACCAGGCTCGTGTTCTCCGACTACTTCGTCTCGCGGAGCGGAGTTGACGGCGACCACAAGCTGTACCTGGTCAACGTGGACCCGGTGAGCGGCAACCTGACCTACGACACCGGATGGCGGGACGAGCAGACCGGCAAGCTCGGGGTCAACTTCAACCGCCAGGACTGGCCGGGGGTAAAGGGGGCTGGCTTCTACAAGCCGCACTCGATGGTCTGGATCTGCCCGCCGGGCATCTGTCCCAACGACAAGCCGGCGGTCGGGGTGCCCCCGGCGCGGCTGAAGTCGAAGCCCCGCGGCGGCTGCGCCGACAAGCGCAAGTTCCGCTTCAGGATCCACCACGCCAAGGGCGCACGCGCGGTGCGCGTGGACGTCTACGTCAACGGCAAGCGCAAGCTCGTCAAGAAGGGGAAGAACATCCGGCGAGTGGTGCTCAAGCGGTTCCCCAAGCGCAAGTTCACCGTTCGCATCCAGGTGTTCCAGAGCAAGGGCGGATCCACGATCAGCGTGCGCAAGTACAAGAACTGCATCAAGGGCGCGCCGAAGACCCGTCGGGGGCCGGGTCTGTCCGGACGCTGAGCAGTCGGGCCCGGCGCCGGGGGGCGCCGGGCCTGGGTACCCCCCGGGGCGGCCGGCCCTGGCCGGCTAGCTCCAGGGCAGCTCCTCCCAGCGGTCGGGGCGGCCGAGCTCACGCGCGGGCTGGCCCGCGTAGGCCTCCACCTCCGACGGCGTGTCCCTCTCCACGCCGGCGCCGTGGCGCTGCGCCAGCTCGGATGCGGGGTACATGAGCTCCTCCTCGGGGTCGCGCGCGCCGGCCATCAGCACCACGCACGGACCGTCGCCGGCGCCCACCACCACGTGGGTGGTGTTCGGCGGGAAGTGCACGAAGTCCCATGGTCCGAGGTGGCGCTCCTGCTCCTCCACCAGCAGCACGCACTCCCCCGAGAGCACCAGGAAGTCCTCCTGGTTCGACTCGCGGTGGTACATGGCGCAGGGCTGGCCCGGCTGGAGCACGCGGATGTTGATCCCGAGCTCCGGGAAGTTCGCCTTCGGACTCTCGAAGCGGCAGCCGGCGCCGAACTTCTCGTGCGTGATCCACATGGCGTCGCGGACGTTGACCGTGAACCAGCCGTCGCTCGCCGGGGCCAGGCCCCCAGGCGTCTCCTCGAGACGTGCCTCCTCGACCATTGCGCTCCTTCCGTCGCGGTGACTCCGGCGGGTGTCCTACCATCGCCCGCTCCCGGATGGTGCGCCCGATCCGGTGCGTACCCACTTTGGGTAGCGAACTTACACCATTTCGGGCTTCGCTATCCTCGCAGAGCAGCGCACGACTTCAGAGCTTGCCCCCCATGGACCGGAGCGGCAAGAGGCGCACGGACAGCGCGCAGGATGGGCCGCCAAGGATGGCGGCTCGTCGTGTTTTCGGGGGTCCTCTAGGCCAGGCCCTCGGCCTGGTACTCGCGCAGGAAGCCCTCGAACAGCCGCCGGTGGCCCTCCTCGTCGCGCAGGATCGAGATGACCATGTCCTGGGTCACCGGGTCGTGCTCCTCGCAGAACTCGATGATGCGGTTGTAGTGCTCGATCGCGCCCGACTCGGCCTCGATCACGCCCTTGATCACGTGGACTACGTCTGTTTGCTGGTCCGGCGGCTGGAGGTAGCTCTGCTCCGCGCTGAACTCGAGCGACCCGGGCACCACGCCGTAGAGCTCCTTGATCCGCGCGCCGAACTGCTGCGCGTGCCCGAGCTCCTCCTGGACGTCCTCCTCCAGGCTCTCCTTGATCTCCTGGGCGCGCACGCCGTCGGGGTTGATCGAGTTGGCCAGGTAGCTCATGACGGTCTCGAGCTCCATCCAGTACGCCTGCTGGAGCAGGCCGATCAGCTCTTCGCGCTCGGCCCGCTTGGCCTCGCTGAGGATTCCCTGTGAGGGTGTGGTTGTCGGTTCCATGCCCCTCCCTTACCCGGCTGCGGCGCCGAGTATCACGCGCGGCCATAGACCGGGATGGCCGCGCCGCTCACCAGCGCGGACTCCTCGGATACGAGGAACCGCACGACCCGGGCGATCTCAGCCGCCTTCGGCCACTTGTCGTGATCGGACTTCGGCATGGCCTCGCGGTTGGCCGGGGTGTCGATGATGCTCGGCAGGATCGCGTTGCAGCGGATGCCGTCCTTGCCGTAGTCGGCGTCCAGCGCCTGGACGAAGGCGAGCACGGCGGCCTTGGCGGTCGAGTAGGCGGCGCCGCCCCTGTACGGCTGGAGAGCGGTGCGCGCCGAGACGCCCACGTAGGCGCCGCCGCCGGCCTCCAGCAGGCGCGGCATGGCCGCGCGCGCGAGCAGCACGCCGGGGCGGAGGTTCAGCCGCATCATGCGGTCGAACTCCTCCGGGTCGGCCTCGTGCAGCCGCGGGCCGGAGGCGAAGCCGCCCACGAGGTTGACCACGGCGCCCAGGTCTTCGACCGCGTCGACGGCGGCTTGCGCGCCCTCCTGCTCCATCAGGTCGGCCTCGACCAGCGAGAGCGCGTCGTCGTCGGCGAAGTCGCGTTCGGTCCGCTCGCGCTCGCGGTCCACGAGCCACGTGGCGGTCACCGGGTAGCCGTGGTCCAGCAGCTCGCGCAGCACCGCGGCGCCAAGCGCTCCGGTCCCTCCGGCGACGAGCACGCCCCTCATCGCGACACACGCTAACGGCCTCGCGGCACGGGGGATCGTCCGGCCCGCGATCTACCTTGATCGTCTTCATGGATCCGGCAGCCGCGTCAGCTCAGCCAACGCTAGACGGCACGTCCTCACTGCTGGACGGCGGCTCCGGCGAGCCCACGCTGCTCGACGGCCCCACCGTCGACTCCACGGCCCAGGGCTGCGCCAAGGTGTTCGTGCGCGACCTTTGCGACGGCGCGCGGGTCGAGTCGCCGTTCGTGGTGCGCGACGTCACGCGGCGCCAGAAGAAGAACGGCGACTCGTTCCTCAAGCTCCAGCTCGGCGACGTGACCGGGGCGGTCGAGGCCGTCGTGTGGGACGGGGTGGACGAGGTCGCCGCCGCCGCGGCGCCGGGCTCGGTCGTCGTCGCGTTGGGCGTGTTCAACGTGGACGCGCGCTACGGCGCGTGCCTCACCGTGCGGTCGCTGCGGCCCGCCGGCGACGGCGAGTACGACCCGGCCGACCTGCTCGACGGACCGTCGGTGGCCTACGAGCAGATGGTGGCGGACCTGCGCGAGCTGATCTTGACGGTCCAGGACCCGAGCCTGCGCGCGCTGCTCGAGCGCCTGCTCGGCGAGGGCTCGGAGGTGTGGGAGCGCTGGCGCGACGCGCCGGCGGCCAAGTACTACCACCAGGCCTACCGGCACGGGCTGCTCGAGCACTCGCTGTCGGTGGCGCAGGGGGTCAGCGCGGTGTCGGCCACGTTCCCGGGCATCGACCGCGACGTGGCGGTCACCGGCGCGCTGCTGCACGACATCGGCAAGATCGAGGCGTACGCCACCGAGGGCGGCGCGATCGACCTCGCCGACGCGGGCCGCCTACAGGGTGAGATCCCGCTCGGCTACTACCTGGTCCGCCGCGTGATCGAGGACATCCCCGGCTTCCCGGCGGAGACCGCCGAGGCGCTGCTCCACATCATCCTCTCCCACCACGGCCAGCTCGAGCACGGCAGCCCGGTGGTGCCCTGCACCCGCGAGGCCACCCTCGTCCACATGATGGACAACCTGGGCGGCCGCCTGGGCAGCTTCGACCGGCTGGAGAAGGGCCTCTCGGGCGACTCGCGCTGGTCGCAGTTCGACCGCGCGCTGGCGGGCGCCGCGTACTTCGCGGCGCCGCGGGACCTGGGCGAAGCGGCCTGACCCGGGGCCTCGGGCAGCCTTCCGCAATCGAGTGGTTCCTCGAGGGCGCTATAGCACCCATACAGAACCAATAGATCGATAAAGCGGTCGGGCCTGGTTTGCCAGCTCGGCCCGGGCACCGCTCGCTAAGGCCGCAAACAGCGACATTCCGCGCGCGGCACCGCCAAACGGCGGGAGCGCCGCCATCCGACCATTCGTATGCTGGACCGCGCATGGCCAAGGACACCGAGAAGCTCATCCGGCAGCTCTCTCTGATTTCGTTCCTGATGGCCGAGCGGCGCCCCGTCACGGCGCTCGAGATCAAGCAGGAGGTGGAGGGCTACTCGGGCATGAACGACGACGCGTTCGCGCGTCGCTTCTACGCCGACCGCGCCGAGCTGGAGTCGCTGGGCCTCGAGCTGAAGGTGGACAAGCCGGCCGAGGGCTACTACGAGGCGGAGAACTACTCGCTTCCGCCGCAGAACTTCTACCTGCCGGCGATCAAGTTCTCGGACTCCGAGCTGGGCGCCCTGCGCACGGCGCTCTCCCTGCTCGACGGCGAGTTCGCCTACGCCGAGCCGCTGCGCTTGGCCCTGCAGCAGCTGTCCTGGGGAAAACCGTCCCCGCTCGCGGCGCCCGAGCAGCGGTCGGTGGCGCTCGGCGTCACGGCGTCGGCAGGTGGGCGCGACCTGTCGCAGCGGCTGTCCAAGGTCGAGACGGCGATCTTCCGCCGCAAGACGATCGTCTTCAGCTACTACACGATGGGCCGCGACGCCCAGTCGGAGCGCAAGGTCGATCCCTACCACCTGCTGTTCCGCGGTGGCCAGTTCTACCTCGTCGGCTACTCGCACGAGCGCGACGACGTGCGCGTGTTCCGCCTCTCGCGGATCCGCGGCAAGGTCGGCTACGCGTCCAAGGCCGAGCACGACTTCCCGCCGCCCGAGGACTTCGACCCGCGCGTGTACGCCACGCGGACGGACTGGCAGCTGGGCGACCCCGTCGGCACCGCTCGGGTATGGATCTCCGACCGCGTGGACTGGCTCGTACAGCGCCACTTCGGCCATGCCGGTGAGGTGATCGACGCCGCCGAGGTGGACGACGCGCCGGACGACGGCGTGGTGTTCGAGACCGAGTACGGCGAGTCGCGCCAGATCGTCTCCTGGGCGCTCGGGCTCGGGGAGCGCGCCCGCGTGCTCGGGCCGCCGGAGCTGGCCGAGGAGGCCGAGGAGCGCGTCAGGCTGATCGTGGAGCGCCACGCGGAGCCGCTCGAGCCGGCACCCGCCAAGCGCCGCCGCGCCGCCAAGGCCGAGCAGCAGCGTGCCGACGCGGACTCGAACGGCCGCGGGGAGTCGCAGATCCGCCCGGAGCGGTTCGCGCGCCTCGTCACCCTGGCGGGCATCCTGATCGACGCCGCTCGCCTCGGCGAGAAGGTGGACGTGGGCGCGGTGCTCCAGAACCTCAACGTCACGGACACCGAGCTGCGCGAGGACATCGACGTGCTCAACGTCGTGAACTTCGGCGGCGGCAGCTACGTGCTCTACGCCGAGGTGCACGGCAACGAGATCGAGGTGGACCCCGAGCCGTACGGCGACAACTTCGCCAAGCCCGCGCGCCTGCTGCCGCTCGAGGCCAAGGCGCTGGTGGCCGCCATCGACCTGCTTGGCGACCACATCCCGGAGGGCTCGCTCGCGTCGGCGCGCAACAAGATCGTGGACGCCCTCGGCCGCGACCCGGCCACCGAGGGGCTTCAGATCACCACCGCCACCGGCGACGACTCCGAGGTGGCCCAGGTCGTGAGCCGCGCGATCGCGGAGAGCCGCATGCTGCAGCTCGAGTACTACAAGGAGAACGAGGACGAGTTCACCAAGCGGCGCGTGGAGCCGTACCAGCTGCTGAACGGCCAGGAGGGCTGGTACGTGCACGCGTTCGACCCCGACCGCGACGCCCCGCGCAGCTTCCGCCTGGACCGGATCCGCACCGCCACGATGCTGGACGAGGACTTCGAGCCCCGGCCGGGCGTCGAGCCCGACGTGCACGGCTGGCCGCGCACCGGCGAGGTGCCCGCGTCGCGCGCGGCCCGCGTGTGGATCTCACCCGAGCGGGCGCGCTGGGCGCGCGAGGACCGCCGCGTGGTGGAGGAGCTGCGCGACGGCGCGGTCGTCGTGGAGGTCCACTACGCGGGCGACGACTGGTTGGTCCGCGAGATCCTCAAGGAAGCCGGCGACGCCGTGGTGCTCGAGCCCGATGAGGCCCGCCTGGCCGTGCTGGACGCCGCGGAGGCCCTGGCCGGCGCGGCG
>DASVQK010000112.1:0-12859 GCA_036389105.1 Thermoleophilaceae bacterium | reverse complement strand
CCCATGCGGCCCGTCACGGTGCGGGCCGAGACGCGCTGGCGGCCGCTGGCCGTGGTCGCCTTCATGGTCTCGATGGCCGCGGCGATCCTGGTGTACGCCAACCGCGAGCTGGCCGGCGACCTGTTCTGGCTGCTGGCCGCGGGCCGCTACGTCTCCGAGGGCGGCGACTCGGTGCGCGACCCGTTCCTGACGATCGCCCACGGCGGCCACTGGTACAACCAGCAGTGGCTGTCGGAGTGGCTGATCTACCAGGTGCAGCGGCTCGGCGGGATCAAGCTCGTGTCGTTCCTGTACGCGCTCCTCCTCGGCGGCACGCTGGCCCCGCTGGCGTGGGGCTGCCGGCGCCGGCGGCTGGCGCTCACGCTCGGCGCGTTCGTCCTGTTCCTGGGCTCGGCCGTCTGCGTACTGCAGCCGCGCGCTGCCGGCCTCTCCTTTCTCGCCTTCGCGCTCGTGATCGCCGTGGTGTACGCGTCGCGTGGGCGCCGCCGGCTGCTCCTCCTCCTGCCGCCGCTGTTCGCGCTCTGGGCCAACCTGCACGGTGCGTTCGTGGCCGGCCTGTTGTTCGTCGGGCTCAGTGCGATGGGGGCCGCGATCGCGCGGCGCGGCGGCACGCGCCTCCCGCGCATCAGCCTGCGGCCGGCGCTGCCGCTGGTCGGCGCCGGGGTGGCAGCCGCCGCCGCGCTGCTGCTCACGCCGCTCGGCGCGGGGCTCCTCGACTACATGAGCCAGATCGGCCAGAACGAGGCGCTCCCGCTGCTCACGCACGAGTGGCTGCCCACCTGGAAGCACCCCGCGGCGCTGGCGCTGCTGATCGCGTTCTGCGCGTTTGCGACGATGCTGTTCCGCGCGCACCCCAAGCCGCGGCCGCTGGCGCCCGCGCTGGTGGCGATCGGCTTCGCCGCGTTCGCCGCGACCACGGCGCGCCAGACCGTCTGGCTGGGCCCGGTCGCCTTCCACCTCGTGCGGGAGCTGGCGCATCCAGGCATCTGGCGCGTGCCGCGCCGCGTCGCCATCCCCGCCGCGCTGGCCGCCGTCGCGGCGCTGGCCATCTGGTGGATCGGCGTCCCCCCGGCCCCGACCCAGGCCGGGATGATGACCGCGGGCGCCGACTACGCGGCCGCTCATCCACCGCGCCACGGCCGCATCCTGACGCCCACCGGCACCGGCTCGTACATGCTCTGGCGCCACCCCGACGTCCCGGTCGTGGTGGACGGCCGGCTCGAGCGCTACAGCTCGCGCGAGCTCCTGGCCGGCTATCGCCTGTTGGCGGGATCGGGCCACTCGCTGCGCTACCTGAGGCGCTGGAACGTGGGGGCGGTGCTCACTCGCAATCGCCGCGGCGCGGCCGAGCTGCGGCGCCACGGGTTCAGGCTGAAGGCGCGGATCGGGCGGGCCTACTACCTCACCGCGCAGTAGCGGCCGCTCGGCGGCAGCCCCGGCATCGCGTTTAGGGAGCCCCCATCGGGGGGACACTCTGCCGCGCAGGCCCGATTCCTACGCGGGGGTGGGATTGGCAGGTGCCCGGGGCGCCCTCCGCGCCCTCTTCCTAACCGTCTTTGCCGCCATGGCGGCGCTCATGATCGTTCCGGCAGCCGGCTCGGCGGCCGAGCAGCACGCCTACGCCGCGGCCGCCAACTACGCCACGCCGACGATCACCATCGGCCAGGGCGACACGCTCACCTTCACGAACCTCGACAGCGTCGCCAAGCACGACCTGCTCGACCACGACGGGCACTTCGGCAGCGACCTCCTGGGCAACGGCGAGTCCGGGCCGGTGCGCGGGGTCGAGAAGCTGTCGGTGGGCACCTACCAGTTCCACTGCTCGCTGCACTCGTGGATGCGCGGCGTGCTCCAGGTGAGCCCCGCGGGAGGCGGCGGCTCGCCCTCGCCGCCCACCGTCGGCGGCGGCGGCGCCGGGTCGCCCACGGCCACGGCGGCCGCGGCCCCCAACCCCTACGACGTCTGGCTGCACGCGGCGCAGGCGCCGATCGGCAAGGCCAGCTGGCCGTTCTACGGCAAGGACCTGAGCAACTCGCGCAACGGCGGCGAGGCGGGCAACCCGACCCCGGCGCAGGTCTCCAATCTCGGCGTGGCCTGGACCTTCCACTCCGGCTGGGGCGACTTCCTCGGCACCCCCGCGGTCGCCAAGGGGCTGGTGGTGGCCGGCACCTTCGGCGGCCACGTGGTGGCGGTGGACGCCGCGACGGGCAAGCAGAAGTGGCACCACGCCGTGGGGCAGCCGATCAACGGCAGCGTCGCCATCGCGGGCAAGCGCGCCTTCGTCCCGATCGCCCAGCCACACTCGCCCCGGCTACTCGCGCTCGACCTCGAGAGCGGCAAGAAGCTGTGGGACGTGCCGGTGGACACGCAGAAGAACTCCGACGTGTACGGCAGCCCCGTGGTCTGGAACAAGACCGTCTACATCGGGGTCTCCGCGCTGTTCGGCGAGCTCGGCGACCCCGAGGTGAGCGTGCGCGGCAACGTCGTCGCGGTCAACGCCAAGAACGGCAAGCTGCGCTGGCGTACGTTCATGGTGCCGCCCAACCACGACGGCGGCGCCGTGTGGAACACGCCGGCCATCGACAAGAGGACCGGCCGCCTCTACGTCGGGACCGGCAACGCGTACCACGCCCCGTCGGCCCCCACGACCGACTCGATGGTCTCGCTCGACGCGCGCACCGGCGCGATGCTCGGCCACTACCAGGCCACCGCGGGCGACGTCTGGAACGGCACCGAGGGCGTGGCCAACGGGCCGGACCACGACTTCGGCGCGTCGCCCAACCTGTTCGACGGCCCCGGCGGCAGGAAGCTGGTGGGCGAGGGGCAGAAGTCGGGCGAGTACTGGGCGCTCGACCGCTCCTCCATGCAGCCGGCCTGGAGCGCCCTGATGGGGCCGGGAAGCGAGGTCGGCGGAATCCTCGGGTCCACCGCCACCGACGGCAAGGGAATCTACGGGCCCGACACGGTCGCCGGCGAGGAGTGGGCGCTCGGCACCGACGGCAGTCGCAAGTGGGTCACCACCAGCGGCGGGCCGGTCAAGTTCAGCGCGACGGCGGTGGCCAACGGCGTCGTGTACTCCACCGACACCAACGGCTTCCTGAACGCCCATGACGCGAACTCCGGATTGCCGCTGGCGCACATCCCGCTCGGCGCGCCGTCGTGGAGTGGCGTGGCGGTGGCCGGTGGAACGATCTTCACGGCCACGGGCAGCGAGGGCGACTCGGGCTACCTCGTGGCCTACCGCGTGCGCAAGGGCGACGAGGAGACCAGCGCCTCGAACCACTGGGATGAGGACCCCCAGGTGCAGCCCGACGACTGGGCGCGCGACAAGAGGCTGAAGAAGCAGTGCAAGAAGAAGAGGTACAAGCGCACCAAGCGCTGCAAGCAGTACCGCAAGCGCAGGGCCGCCGAGCGCGAGGAGGCCGAGGAGCAGGGCGAGGGCCACCACGCGGCCGGCCAGGGCGGAGCCGTACTGCACGCCAGCCGCGAGAAGGGCGACCGCTACGTGCCGAAGCCGGCGGGCACCAAGGACAAGCTCAACCTCTACTACGGCCCGTACACGATCCCGCCGGGCTGGGACGCCAACCGCGTGGACCTCGACCTGCCGATGCAGGAGGGCTTCCTCGAGTACGTGGACCCGCAGATGTACCGCGTGGCGGACATGACCGAGCCGAGCCACCAGGAGGCGCACATCCACCACGCCCACTGGTTCGGGCTCGACCCCGGCAACAAGGAGGACAACTACACCTCCGGCACCCACGAGTGGGTCTTCGGGATGGGCGACGAGGAGACGCGCGGCGACTTCCGCGAGCGGAGCGCGGCGAACGGCTCGCACGGCGCCGTCTACGGCCAGTACATCCCGGGCGGCCAGCAGCAGGACCTGATCTACATGCTGCACAACAAGACCAACCAGCCGATGGAGGTCTGGATCGTCCTGCACGTGCAGTTCGAGCACGGCTCCAAGAAGGAGCTCGAGGCCATCCGCCACCGGCCCTACCACGACGTCTCAGGCAAGCTCTTCGGCAAGACCTACGACGTTCCGCGTCAGGCGTCCGGCGACGGCAAGTGGGAGTACGCGAAGGACTCGGGCAAGGTGATCGAGTGGACCGCCACCACCGACGGCACGATCATCGGCGCCGGCGGCCACGTGCACCCCGGCGGCAAGCAGGTGGTGTTCGAGAACTACGGGAGCAAGGAGAGCCCGTGCCCGAACGACGGGCGCGGCTACGGCGGCACGCTGCTCATCAAGGAGAACGAGATCGACCACAACGTGCCGCTGTCCGAGGACTACCAGACCGAGGTCACCCATCCCGCCTGGCGCGCCCCGGTGCACAAGGGCGACCGGCTGCGCATCAGCGGGACCTACGAGAACAGGGACCACGCCTGGTACACGGTGATGACGCACGAGGGCATGTACATCGACAAGGCCGAGGCGCCCAAGGGCCGCTGCAAGCCGTACATGGTCGGCAAGGCGAAGAAGAAGTGGAAGGACCCCACCCAGGGCGTGCCCAACCGCACCTGGGGCAGCCACACCGACGACTTCTGCGGGCCGGACTTCGGCGGACCGCCGTGCGAGAAGGCCGAGGCGCCGCCGAAGGAGTCCGACTTCAAGCCCCAGACCACCGTCCACATCGCCAACTTCTCCTACCTGCCCGGCGACCGCTCGTCGAGCCTGGGCGGCGGCACGTATCCGACGATCGCACCGGGCGAGCAGCTGACGTTCGTCAACGACGACCAGTTCGCCAACATCCGCCACTCCGTGACCACGTGTCCGTGGCCGTGCAACGGCAAGTACGTGGCGAACTACCCGCTGGCCGACGGCCGCTGGGACTCGGGCACGCTCGGCTACGACGTGATCGACGGCGGCAGCCCCAACCCGCGCGCCAGCACGCCGGCCAACCTGCCGCAGGGCGTCTACACGTACTTCTGCCGCATCCACCCGTGGATGCGCGGGGCGTTCCGCGTCGGGCCGCGATAGACCCGCGGCGGCCTCGCGCGGCCCGCGCCGCTAGACGGCGCCCAGCCAGCGCATGAAGATCTGGCGCTGGCCGAACGGCCCGCCGAGCGGGGCCGGCGAATCGAACACGAAGTAGTTGGCGTAGTAGCTGACGGCGGGGTTGCGGCCGCCGCCGTCCAGCGGCACGCCGTAGTCCTCCACCGACTGGACCAGGGTCAGGTCCCGAACGGCCGTGTAGAGGTAGGTGTCGGGGCTGTCGTTGTCGTCCTTCGCCTGCTGGGCCGCGTTGGTGCCGAGGTTGTCGGCCTCGGTCTCGAAGCCGATGTAGTACCCCGAGTTGGCCACCGAGGGGTTGCGCGAGTCGCCGTTGCCCAGGCGGCTGCCCGCCGAGCTGGCGATGTGCTCGCCGCCCTTGCCCAGCTCGCGCCAGGCGATCTGCCAGTGGCCGCCGGCGTACTTCTCGTAGGCCAGCACGCGCCGCTTGAGCGCGTTGTACCCGGGGTTGCGGCCCCCGCCGGCCACCTTCTGCGGCTTGCCCGTCCCACCGGCGCTCAGGTAGACGTCGCCGCCGGCGTCGAACACCAGGTCGCTGGTCTCTCCGTTGGCGAACGACGGGTTGGCGGCCGCGCCGTTCGTCGCGAGCGACTTGACCTTGCGATGGGCGCGCGTGTACAGCCTGCCGCCGGTCACGAAGGCGATGCGGGAGCAGTCGCCCGACACGGCCACGTCCGTGGTGGGCACGGTCGACTGACGGCGGCCCGAGAGCGACACGCGGCGCGGCGTACGTCCGGGTCCCCTGGAGAGGAACGCGTCCACGACGCCGTTCGTGTCGCCCTTGACCAGGTTCGAGGCGGCCGAGAGGAAGGCGACGCAGCGCGGCGCGCTGCGGTAGGCGCCGTCCACCGCGGCGTGGAACGAGGGGCCGTTGGCCGGCTGCCGGTTGCGTCCGCGCGAGAGCAGGATCGCGTCGCCGCCGTGCCACGACCCGCCGTTGTTGGCGTACGAGCCGGCGCGCTTGACCGCGAAGACGTCCTTCATGCCGTTCGAGTCCCCGGCCACGAGGTCGGAGGCGTCCGATTCGAAGGCGATCACCCGCGCGTAGCGGCTGTCGCCGGAGATCGCCGGGTTGGTGGACGCGCCGTTGGGGATGCCCCCGTCGCGCGCCCGCGAGATCAGCGTGGTGGTCTGGGTGCGCGCCGCGTGCAGGGTGGCGGGCGCCGCGGCCGACGCCATGGCGCCGGCGGCCGGCAGCGCGAGTACGGCGGCGGCGGTCGCCATCGGTGTCCTGAGATTCCTCATCCTGCTCCAGGTGGGGGTGGGGTACGGCTCCCTTTGGGTTATCGGCGCTCGCGGACGGTCCTCAACCCGCGTCCGCTCGTTACGACTCTATGTCTGTAACACCGCCGGTCGCAATAGCTCCCGCGTTGCGGACGTCTTCGTACAGACGCTCGTGGGCCTCGACCGCGCGATCCCAGGAGAACGACGTTCGCGCGTGCGCCAATGCGGCCCGGCCGGCAGCCGCGGCCGCCTCCGGATCGCCGGTCAGCCGTGTCAGCTCCTCGGCCAGCGCGCGGGGGCTCGGCTCGACCAGCCGTGCGCCGTCGCCCGCGCCCGCCAGGGTCTCCACGTAGCTCGGATCGTGCGCCAGGACCACCGGAAGGCCGCTGGCCATCGCCTCCTGCACGCTCAGCGGGAAGCCCTCGCCGCGCGAGGGCAGCAGGAAGGCGTCCGCCGCGCGGTAGACCTCGGCCACGCGCTCCCGGGGCAGGGCGCCGAGGGCGTCCACGTGCGGGGCGGCGGCCGGCATCGCCCCGCGCGGGGCCACCACCGCCAGCCGGAAGGCTCCGCCGCCGGCTCGCGCCGCGTCCAGCGCCAGGTCCAGCCCCTTCTTGGCCACGGCGCGGCCCACGAACAGCGCCCGCGGGGCCTCGTCCCACCGCAGCTCCGCCCGCAGCCGCTCGCGCTCGCCGGCCGCGGGCGGGCGGTAGAGCTCCGTGTCCACGCCGTTCTCGATCCGCTCGAGCCGGACGCTCGGCGCCAGCGCGCCCAGCTCGGTCAGCACCCGCTCGCTGTAGGCGGTGATCGCGTCGGCGCCGCGTGCCGTGGCCCGTCCCAGCGTGGCGATGGCCGCCGCCTGCACCCGGTCCAGCAGCCGCCGCTCGTAGGCCACGTGGCCCACGTGCTCGGTCAGCACCCGCGCCGGCGCCCCGCGCGACCGCCGAGCCAGCGCGAACGCGACAGCGGACCCGGCGTAGAGGAAGCCGTGGGCGTGCACCACGTCGCAGCGCGCGAGCTCCCGGCGTAGCACCGCGACCAGGCCGGGCCCGAAGATCGGCACCGGCACCCCGGCGCGCGCCTCGAGCACGTTGGAGGCGCGCACGCGCACCACCCGGTAGGGAACGTCGTCGGCAGGTGGCCCCTCGCCCCGGCGCAGGGCGCCCGACGCCACGTGCGTCACCTCGTGCCCGCGCGCCCGCAGGCGGCGGGCGAGGGCGTCGACGGCCACCTCGATGCCGCCGGTGTGCGGCAGCGCGTAGTGCGACACGAACAGGATCCGCACGCGGCCCTAATGCCCCGCGTCGATCGTCCGCCGCCAGTCGGTTCCGGTCAGGCCCAGCGGCTGTCCGCGTCGCCCGCGGGTCGCCGCGCGGAAGATCCACGGGATGCGGCGCAGCGCGCGGTCCTCGTACAGGAGCGACCTGATCGCGTACGCGCCGGCCGTCCAGAGGTAGGCGCCGCGGCCGGGATCGCCGTGGTGATAGCGGATCCAGACGAAGTTCCGTACCAAATGGAGCGTCCTCCAGAAGTCCTCGAACGGCGCCGCCTGGTAGCTGACGCCGAACACCCGGTTCCAGAAGCGGCTGCGGCGGGTGCTGACGCCCCCGACCAGCGCCTTGTGCAGCACGCGGCTCTCCGGGATCAGCCGCAGCTCGCCGTGCCTGCGCAGGCGCAGCGACCACTCCACGTCGTCGCCCTGGGTGTACATCTCCGCCAGCGGCGGGCCGGCTGCGCGCGCCGCCTCCGCGCGGACCAGCATCCCGTTGAACGACGAGAAGCCCAGCCGCGGCGCCGTACCGGGCCTGTACTCCTCGGCGGGCAGCGGACGCATCAGCCGCCCCATGAAGCCGCGGTGCAGTACGTCGATCCGGCCGTCCGGCCCGATCACCGCGGGTGACAGGGCGGCCACCGCGGGATCCTCGGCCAGCGGCGACGACAGCAGCCGCTCGAGCGCGTCCGGCAGCGGCTCGCCGTCGTCGTCCATCAGCCACAGCCAGTCCACGTCGAGGGCCGTCGCAGCCTCGATCGCGGCTCGGAAGGCGCCCGCGCTGCCGCTCCTGGCCGGGGTGCGGACGTGGCGCACGTCGGTCATCGCGGCCAGCTCGTCGCGCGTCCCGTCGTCGGAGCCGTTGTCCAGCACCAGGAGCTCGGCCACCGGGCGGGTCTGCGCGCGCATGGCGTCCAGGCACTGACGCAGGAGCTCCCGCCGCCCGATCGTCGGGATCACCCCGCAGACGCGCGTCACGTGCCGGCGGCCGGCCCGCCGTCGATCGCATCGCGGAAGCGGTCCGCCGGACGCCCGCGCGGGTTTGAGAGCAGGATGGCCCGGACCGCCCGCATCGTGCCCACC
Organism: Thermoleophilaceae bacterium; assembly: GCA_036389105.1. Lineage (GTDB taxonomy): Bacteria > Actinomycetota > Thermoleophilia > Solirubrobacterales > Thermoleophilaceae > AC-37. Next base: position 4,274 of record DASVQK010000112.1, on the reverse strand, counting down.
CGGATCGTTCGGTCGCGCACCGGCGGAACTCTAGGATCAGCCACCCCGTGCGCTCTCCACAGGGCTGGGGTAGCATCGCGGGCCGAGCGCGTCCCCGCCGAGCAGCGCTTCGCACGCCTCGCGGTAGAGACATGAGCGCGAGCCCGCAGACATACGCCCCCTCGCCCGCGACGGCCTCCGCTCCCGGGAGCCCGCGGGTGTCCGTGGTCATCCCGTGCCTGAACGAGGCGGCCAGCATCGAGCGCTGCGTGGCGGCCGCCCGCCGCGCCCTCGACGAGGCGGGGCTGGCCGGCGAGGTGATCGTCGTGGACAACGACTCCGCCGACGGGAGTGCCGCGCTGGCGGAGCGCGCCGGCGCGCACGTCGTGCACGAGCCCCGACGCGGCTACGGCAGCGCCTACCTGGCCGGGCTGGCGGCAGCCCGGGGCGAGTACGTGGTGATGGCGGACGCCGACCTGACCTACGACCTCGGTGACATCCCGCGCTTCGTGCAGGCGCTGGAGGGCGGGGCCGACCTCGTGTTGGGCGACCGCATGAGCAGCATCCGCCCCGGCGCGATGCCGCGGCTACACCGCTACGTGGGCAATCCCGCGCTCACCGGGATGCTCAACCTGATGTTCGGCGCCGGGGTCCGCGACGCGCACTGCGGGATGCGCGCGGTCACGCGGCAGGCGCTGGAGCGGCTCGACCTGCGCACGACCGGGATGGAGTTCGCCTCCGAGATGGTCGTCCGCGCTGCCAAGGAGAGCTTGGTCATCCGCGAGGTGCCTATCGAGTACCACCCGCGCGAGGGCGAGTCGAAGCTGGCGCGCTTCAGCGACGGCTGGCGCCACCTGCGCTACCTGCTCGTGCACAGCCCCACTCACCTGTTCGTGATCCCGGGCGCCGCCATGACGGTCATCGGCACGCTGGTCGCGGCCACGGTGCTGGCCAACGTGAGCGTGCTGGGGCGCGTGTGGGACATCCACACGCTGATCGCCGGGGCACTGCTCGTGATCGTCGGGGTGCAGGTGGTGGCCCTGGGCCTGTGCGCCCACGCGTACGGCACCTACTTCATGGGCGAGCGCGACCCGTGGTTCGACCGCATGCGCGCGCGCTTCCGGCTGGAGCACGGGCTGCTGGTGGGCGGCGGCGTGATCGCCGCCGGGCTCGTGATGGGCGGCGTGATCGTCGCGAAGTGGATCGACCGCGGCTTCGGCGGGCTGTCGGAGCAGCGGCTGTCGGTGGTGGCGGCGACGCTCGTCATCGTGGGCGTGCAGGTCTTCTTCTCCTCGTTCCTGCTGAGCATCCTGGGCCTCCGCCGCGAGCGGTGACGCGGTGAGCCTGCGCGGCCGGTGAGGCTTCGCGGCCGCCTGGCGGCGCCGTTCCCGGGGGACGGGCGCGTGTGGCTGGCGGCGGCGGCGATCGGCGCGCTCGCCGCCGTGGCGATCGCGGTGTCGGTGCTGGTGCCGCGGGACTTCTACACCGGCACTAACAGCATCCGAACGCGGTCTTTCCCGGCGGAGCTCGGGCCGGGGCAGGTGCTGTGCACCGCCGAGCAGCGGATCCCCGCCGGCACCGGCCGGATCGAGCTGGAGGTGAACACCGGACCGCGACCGCCGCTGTCGATGGAGCTGCGGCTGCGCGGCCAGCCGGTCGTGCGCTCGCCGCGCCCGCTCCAGGGGCCGACGGTCGGGCGGGCGAAGATCGACTTCCCGATCCCCCGCCGGCCCGACAGCCCGGACTTCACGCCCGGCACGATCTGCGTGCGCTCCGGCGGCGACCACGTCTTCTTCGGCGGGGAGGGCGGGCTCCAGCTGAACGACCGGCCCGCCACCGCCGTGGGCAGGCCCCTGGCGGCGCGGATCGCCGTGTGGTTCCGGCCGCCGGTGGGGGAGAGGCGGAGCGTCGCGTCGCTGGCCGGGAAGATCCTCCTGCGCGCGAGCCTGTTCCGGCCGGGGTTCGTGGGGCGCTGGACGTACGTGGCGATCCTCGCGCTGATGATGCCGGCGCTGATGTACGCGGGGGTGCGGCTGATGGCCACGGCGGGCGGGGGCCAAGTCACCCGGCGCCTCGGACTGGCCGGGTCCGTTGCCCTGCTCGCGTTCCTGAATGCCGCCGCCTGGTCGTTGATCACGCCTGCCTTCGACGCGCCCGACGAGCCGGACCACTTCGCGTACGGCCAGTATCTGGCGGAGACGGGGCGCGCCCCGTCGAACGTGCCGCGGCCCGCCTACTCCGCGGACGAGCGCCGCGCCCTCGACGAGCTGCGGACGCTGACGTCCAACGAGCGGGGAGACGGCAAGCCGCCGTGGCTGCCCGACGTGGAGCGCGAGTGGCGCGGCCGCGGCGCGGGCGGAGGCGACGGGCCGCTGGCGCGCGACGACGCCGGTCGGCAGGCGACGTCCACCGCGCTGCACTCGCCGCTCTACTACTCGCTGCTCGTGCCGTCGTACGAGGCGGTCGGCGGGGCCTCGATCTTCTCGGAGCTGTGGGCGATGCGAATGATGTCGGCGCTGCTGGGGGCGATCGTGGCCGCCTGCGCCGTGGCGATCGCGCGCGAGCTGCTGCCGCGAAGACCGCTGCTGGCGGCGGCGGCGGGGCTGCTCGTGGCCTTCCAGCCGATGTTCGGCTTCATGTCGGGCGTCGTGAACAACGACATGGGCGTGAACGCCGCGGCGGCGGTCCTGGTCTACCTGCTGGTCCGGGGGCTGATGCGCGGCCTGACGGTGCGCCTGGCGCTGGCGACTGGCGCGATGCTCGTGGTGACCCCGCTCATGAAGGGGACGGGGTTCGCGCTCTACCCTGCCGCGATCGTCGGGCTAGGGGCCATGCTGTGGCGGCTCCGCGACCGGCTCGCGTGGCTGCGGCCCGGTGCCGCGGTCGCTGTGACGGCCGGAGCGGCGTTCGCGACGTGGTCGGCGGTCAGCTCGAGCTTCCACCGCTCGACGGTCACGACGCCCGGCGGAGGGGCGCCGGGATCCGACGCGCCCGGCCTCGACCAGCCGCTCGACCTCGCCGCCTACCTGTGGCAGGTGTTCCTACCCAAGCTGTCGTTCATGACCGAGTTCTGGCCGAGCTACTCGTGGCCGTTCTTCGACCTCTGGATCGTGCGCGGCTTCGCCGCCTTCGGCTGGTACGCGATGACATTCCCCGACTGGGTCTACTGGGCGATCGCCGCTGTCGCCGTCGGGATCGCGGCGCTCTTCCTGGCGACCCTCGTCCGCCGCCGCGACGCGGTCCGGCGCCTGCTGCTGCCCCTGATAGTCCTGGCGCTGGTCATCGCCGGCGTGATCGGCGGCGTGCACGCCTACTACTTCCCGGACGACGGGCCCCGCATCGGCTACATACCCGAGCAGGGCCGCTACGCCTTCCCGGCGATTACGGCCCTGGCGACCCTGACGGTCGGCAGCCTGCTGGCCCTCCCGCGCCGCTTCGTGGCGTACGCGGCGGCCGGCCTGGCGACGGCGATGATGACGCTGGACTACGCGGCGCAGCTGCTGGCGCTGACGCGGTTCTACAGTTGACGAGGTCGGTGGGCCGGGCTTGGCAGCGACGCCGTAACCGGGTGCGAAAACCGAGCCTCGCAAGGACGCAGGGTCGAAGGCTTGGTGGGCCAGGCCGAGACCCCAGGACGCCGCGAGGCGACGGTTTGCAGCCCCCCGGTTACCCGCAGCCGGTGTTGTTGCCGCAGCTGCTGCACGTGTAGCAGCTCCCCGTTCGCTGCATCATCCCGCCGCACTGCCCGCAGGCCGGGCCCAGATCGAGCCCCTGGAGCTTGGCCGGGATGACCGGCGGCTCGTCGGTCATCGCCGCCGAGGCGGGCTTGGGCGAGCCGTTGCCGCCGTTGCCCGTGTGGCCGTTCCCCCCGTTCGCGGGCTCGCCGACCACCGGCGCCGCGGTGTCGCCGCGCATGAGCGCCTCCTGCGCCGCCTTCCGGGCGCGGACCTCGGGCGTGAGGATGCCTAGCTCCTCCTGGGTGTCCACGTCGAGGAAGCGCGAGGCGAGCCAGCGCATGATGTAGTCGGGCATCGACTTGGCGAACGGGATCTCTGGGTTCCCGGTGGCCCCCTCCGGGTCGAAGCGCATGTAGCTGAACTTGCGCACCAGCGTCTCGAGCGGGACGCCGTACTGGAGCGCGATCGAGACCGAGGTGGCGAACGCGTTCATCATCCCGCGGAGGGTGGAGCCCTCCTTGCCGATGTCGGTGAGGAAGATCTCGCCCACCGAGCCGTCCTCGTACATGCCCGCCGTGATGTAGCCCTCGTGGCCGGCGATCGAGAACTTGTGCGTGA